>JBAVOB010000291.1:0-1823 GCA_049691655.1 Steroidobacteraceae bacterium
ACCCGAACCGGGCGATGCCGTCGCGGAGCGTCCGGCCCAGCTCGGCCGCCGGGACCCGGCGCCGTCCGGGGCGCTGCAACTCGAGGACCGCAAGCGCTCCGTTACCGCAGCGCACGCGCAAGCCCTGCGGTTCATCGAACGCCGCGTCGCCGGGAACCGTGCCGGGCGCCGGCCCCGCGAATGGTCGCGCGCGATGGATCCGCAACTGCTCGCCGGCGAACCGCGTCTCGGCGACCGGCCACGGATCGAACGCGCGGACCTGGCGGTCGATTTCGGCAGCGGAGCGCGACCAGTCGATCAGCGCTGCGGATTTCTCGATCTTGGGTGCGTAAGTCGCACCCTGCGGCGACTGCGGCTGCGCGAAGAGCGTGCCGGCCGCGATGCCTGCGAGCGCCTCGAGGAGCGCTTGCGCGCCGAGCGCCGCCAGTTCTTCCTGCAGTGCGCCGGCCGTCTGCTGCGCGGCGATCGGTACCCGGCGCTCGAGATACACCGGTCCCGTATCGAGCCCGGCTTCCAGCCGCATGATCGAAACGCCGGTCTCGGCGTCCCCCGCGAGGATTGCCCGCTGGATCGGCGCCGCGCCGCGCCACCGCGGCAGGAGCGATGCGTGGATATTGATGCAGCCGAGACGCGGCAGCTCGAGCACGGGCGGCGGCAGAATCAGCCCGTAAGCGACCACGACGAGCACTTCGGGCTGCCAGGCCTCGAGTACCGTGTGCCCTTCCCCGGTCTTGAGCGTCGGCGGTTGCGCCACCGGCAGGCCCGCCGCGAGCGCCGCGACTTTCACCGGACTCGCGGTGAGTTCGCGGCCGCGGCCGGCCGGCCGATCCGGCTGCGTGAGCACGCCGACGACGGTGTGCCGCCCAAGCAACGCGTGCAGCGCGGGCACTGCGAATTCGGGTGTGCCGGCGAACGCGATGCGCAGGCGTGCTCCGCTCGGGTGCGGCATGGATGCTGGTGCGGGAACCGCGCCCCGGCCGGGCGCCCTAGAGAGCGCGCGCCGTCGCGGGCTCGCGCGGCCGTGAACCGCGTTCCTTGCGATCCTTCTCGAGTTTCCTGCGAATGCGCTCGCGCTTGACGTCGGACAGGTAGTCGACGAACAGTCTGCCTTCCAGGTGATCCATCTCGTGCTGCAGGCACACAGCGAGCATGCCGTCGAGATCGCGCTCGAACACCGCGCCGCTGCGATCCTGGGCGCGCACGCGGATGTTCGCCGCGCGCTCGATCTCGTCGAAGATCCCGGGGACCGAGAGACACCCTTCCTCCATCGTGGCGACGCCCTCGCGCGCCAGGATCTGCGGATTGATGAACACCTGCGGGTCCTTCGGCTCCTGCGAGAGGTCGATGACGATCAGTCGCTTGTGGACATTCACCTGCGTCGCCGCCAGCCCGATGCCGGGCGCGGCATACATCGTGGCGAACATGTCGTCGATCAGGCGGCCGAGTTCGGCGTCGAACTCCGTCACGGGGCTCGCCCGGGTCCGCAGCCGCGGATCCGGGTATTCGATGATGCTGAGTAGTGCCATGGTCGGTGCGCTCGGGCCGGTTCGTGTCTTTGACGCAGAAATGCTGCTAATGTTCTAAGGGGCTTGGGGTTTTGCGCCCGACCCCGCGCGCCGGGGACGAGGAGCCCCGGGCGTGATCGACCGCACAAACCTGGCATTAAGGTATGTCGGGGGAACTGGGGTGCGATTATAACAGCGGGGTTGCTTGCCCCACCCGTGCAAGAGGAGTGGCGGATGTATTCTGATCAATATCTTAGCCCGCGTTGCGCCGCCGGCTGGCGCGCCGCATGGCCGTTCGTCGCGCTCGCGACCGCGCTC
>JBAVOB010000292.1:0-2654 GCA_049691655.1 Steroidobacteraceae bacterium
GTTGTACCGACGCTCAACGCGCTCGGCGCCGAGCAGCGCGTGCAGTTTCTGCTCGACATGGCGCGGCTCGGCGACGCAATCCTGCGCTCGACGGACGCGACGCGCATCAATTACGCGATCTACGGTAACGTGGAACCAGCGCTGCACGCGCACGTGATCCCGCGCTATGCGAGCGAGCCGGAAGCGCTGCGCTGCGCGCACCCCTGGGCCTATGACTGGAACGCTGCGCCGGCATTCGACGCGTTGAAATTCCGCACGCTCGCGGAGTCGATCCTCAAGGAACTCACGCGCTACGGCGTCGCCAAGCCCATGCGTTTCGCCCCCGGCGAACGCGCGGCCCCGCAGGCCGCGCGCAAGAGTTGAGTCCAGAGCGTCACACGGGCGACGGCCCGCGCGGTCACCGCCTGGTCCGGATCGGCCCGGGCGGGCCAGGAAACTTGTGCCGGGTCGGCGCGTCCAACCAGGGTAGGGGTCATTGTTCGGGCCGCTGGCCCGGGAGATGCTCATGACCGCTCTGACGCGTTTGATTTTTCCTGCCGCCCTCGCCGCAACCTTCGGTGCGGGCATCGCGGCGGCGGAACCGCCGCTGGTCGCACCGGCACGCGAGGCGGCAATCCCGTTCGCGAATCACAACGGGATCTACGACTGGCAGGCCGATGGCACCCAGGGCATCTGGGTGCAGGGCTCGAACCGCAAGTGGTACTACGGCAAGTTCATGAGCCGCTGTACCGGCCTCGATTTTGCGACCGCCGTCGGCTTCGTCACCGAGTCGAGCGGTGCCTTCAGCAAGTGGAGCTACCTGATCGTGCGCGACGGGCTGCCGTGTCACTTCACGAGTTTCACGGAAAGCAATGGCCCACCGGTGCACAAGCCAAGGAAGAAGACCCCGGAGTAACCGCAAGCGCGGGGCAGCGGGGGAGTGATGTGCGTCTCACTTTCCCGCGGCGGCTGCGGGTGCGCCGCTCGCACTGGGGCTCGTCCCGTGCTGCCGTCACGGTTCGCAGGTGCGCGAACCCGTAGCCTAGCTGTCGGATCATTCACCGGCTGCCCGACGGCGGCGAGTCGACCGCGCGCGCCCGACCCACATGAGCCAGAGCATCGAAGATTCCCTGATTCGCGCCCTGCCGGAGCTGTGCATGATCGTGCGCGACGACGGTTCGGTGCAGACGCACATGGGCGGCCGCTCGCTCGGTATCGCCGAGCTCGAGCAGGTCGGCGAGACGTTCACGCTGGCCGAGTTGTTTGGCCAGGAGACAACGCGCGAGATCCGCCAGTTGATGCGCCGTGTGCTCAAGACGCGTGAACCGATTACCTACCTGCTGCTGCACGAGAATCACGAACGCGAACTGCAGATCACACCGCACGGGGTCGGGCGCGTGTTCGTCGTGGTGCGCAACGTATCCGCGGACTCGGAGCGGCGCGGCGCCTCGCGGGGTCAGTCCGCCGAGGCGGTCCATGAATTGCTCGGGCGCGACGCGATCCTCGAGCTGGCGCACCAGGCCATCGCCGATGCGCGCCTGCTCGATCGGCGCATCGGCGTGGTGCTTGTGAATCTGCGTCGGCTCCCGGCGATCGAGCGTGCCATCGGGCGTGCCCACAGCGAGCGGCTGCTTGAGGCGGCCGTTTTCCGCGTGCACCGCGCCACGCGCGGCTCGCAGAGCGATCGCGTGCAGACCCCGCGTGTCGGGCGCTACGCCGCGGATACGCTGCTCGCGCTGGTGGACGCGATCCCGGACCGCGACGCCGCGGGCGCCGTGGTCGACCGCCTGCGCGCCGCGCTTGCCGAGCCGGTGACGCTGAATGGCCGCGAATACGAACTCGACCCCGCGCTAGGTGTCGTGCTGGTGCCGGGCGACGGTCTCGAACTCGAGGAACTGCTCGGCCGTGCGGAGGTGGCCATGGCTGAGGCCATCGGCCGCAACGCATCCATCGAGTTCTTCTCCGATACCGTGCAACTGAAGTCGATCGCGCGGCTCGACGTGCACGAGGAGATCGGCTGGGCGATCGAGCGTGATCAGTTCGAGCTGTACTACCAGCCGCGCATTGAACTCGCCTCGGGGCGTATCGTCGCGCTGGAGGCGCTGCTCAGGTGGCGCCACCCGACCCGCGGCATGCTCGCACCGGCGAGTTTCATCGAATTCGTCGAAGCGACCGGGCACGCCGAGCGGATCGGCGAATGGGTGCTGGGGAAAGTCTGCCGCGACCTCAACGTGCTCGAAGCCCGGGGACTCGGTGCGCTCAGGATCTCGGTGAACGTCAGTCGCCGGCACTTCTCGTCGCCGCTCCTCGCTCAACATGTACGCGCCGCCGCGGCCGCCGCGAACGTCGCGCTCGGTCGCCTCGAGCTCGAGCTCACCGAACGCATGGTGTCGAGCGATGCGGCGGGCCTCGCGGCGGCCGTTGCCCTGCGGCCGGCCGGCATGCGCCTGATCATCGATGACTTTGGCACGGCTCCGATCTCGCTCCGCCAGCTCGCGGAGCTGGGGCTGTCGGCGGTGAAGCTCGATCGCTCGATCGTTCAGGGGATCGACGGCACGCCGGATACCCAGGCGCTGTGCACCGCAGCGGTGGCGGTCGCCCGCAGCCTGCAACTGACGATCATCGCGGAAGGCGTGGAGAGTCCCAGCCAGCGCGATTTTCTCGCGCGCCAGGGT
>JBAVOB010000293.1:0-8239 GCA_049691655.1 Steroidobacteraceae bacterium
GCGCGTGGCGACGGGCCGGCCGCTGCGCTTCGGCGACGACGGCGCGGAGACGATCACGCTGTCGATCGGTGTCGCAACCGTGGAGCCGGCGGCCGGAGTGCGGGATTACAAGGCGCTGACGGAGCAGCTCGTCGCCGAGGCCGACGCGGCCCTGTATCGTGCGAAGCTCCTCGGCCGCAACCGCGTGGTGTGCTCCGAGCATTCGCTGCGCGGGCTGTCGCCCGCACCCGGGTCGTGATCCGCACCGCGATCCCGCGCCGAGCGCGCGGCGTCAGTTCGTGCCGCGACTGGCCGACCGTAACAGCGTGATGAACAGCGGCGCTCCGACGAGCGCCATGATCGCGCCGACCGGGAGCTGGCGGGGGCTCACGGCGGTGCGCGCGACCAGGTCGGCCAACGCGACCAGCGTGCCGCCGAGGATTGCCGACGCCGGCGCGACGACCCGGTGATCGCTCGTGCCATAAAGCAGTCGGACGGCGTGCGGGGTCACGAGCCCAACGAATCCGATGGTGCCCGCACTCACCACGGCGATCGCCGTCAGCGCGGCGCAGACCAGGAACAGCAGCGGCCGCCAGCGGTCGACGTCGAGCCCCACGGTGCGCGCGCGCAGTTCCCCCGAGGCGAGCACGTTGAGCGGCCGCGCGAGCGCGATCGATCCGGCGGCCGCAAGCGCTGCGGCGCCGAGACTCAAAGTCGGATTCCCCGCCCAACCGAGATCGCCCGCCAGCCAGAACACCATGCCGCGCAGCTGGTTCGAATCCGCGATGGCAAGCAGCACGCTCACCAGCGCGCCGCAGGCGCTCGCGATGACAACACCGGTGAGCAGCAGCCGCGCGGTGCCGCCGCCGCGCGCGAGCAGCTGCACGAGCAGGATCGCCACCAGCGCTCCGCCCACGGCACCGGCCTGACTGCCCGCGAGGGTTGCGCCGAGCAGCATTGCCGACAGCGCCCCGGCGGCCGCGCCGCCCGACACGCCGAGTACGAAAGGATCCGCCAGCGGATTGCGGAACAGGGCCTGCAGCAGCACACCGGTGAGCGCGAGCGAGCTGCCGACGCCGAACGCGGCGAGTACGCGCGGCAGCCGTAGCTCGAGCAGCACCGCGCGGGCCGTGGGGTCGCCCCCAGTGACCAGCGCGGTGACGATCCGGGCAGGGCTGAGGCCGGCGGAACCCGCGAGCAACGCCACGGCGAGCACGAGGAGTGCCAGCAGTACCAGCGCCAGGAGTCGCAGCAGCATGGCGCCGGGGGAGTGGGTCCGAACGGTGGTCATGGTGACCCAGAGTACCAGCGGCGGGCCGTCCCCTCCGAGCGCGCGCCGTGGTCGCGGTCCCGCATGGTCAAATGCCGCCTTGTTCCATGTCGGGTCGAAAGGCGAATATCAGACCATGGGTGACGTGATCGACTCGGACGGCTTCCGCGAGAACGTCGGCATCGTGCTCGCTCGCGCGGACGGTGACGTGTTCCTCGGGCGGCGCAGCGGTGGCCGGGGCTGGCAGTTCCCGCAGGGCGGAATCCAGCGCGGCGAGGCCCTCGAGGAGGCGCTGTTTCGCGAATTGCGGGAAGAAATCGGTCTGGCGCGCGCCGACGTGACGATCGAGGGCCAGACCGCGCGGTGGGTGCGTTACCGGCTGCCCGCGCGCTACGTGCGGCGCGATCGCCGGCCCCTGTGCATCGGGCAGAAACAGCGCTGGTTCCTGCTGCGGCTCGCACGGGCCGACGCCGGATTCGCCTTCGATGCAACCGACAGGCCGGAGTTTGACCAGTGGCGCTGGGCGCACCTGTGGGATCCGGTCCGCGAAGTGGTGTACTTCAAGCGGCGTGTCTACACGCGCGTCCTGCACGAACTCGGCCGACTGATCTATCCGCAGGGATTGCCCCCGTATCCGCCCTGGTGGAACGAAGTCGTCGCCCGGCCCGCGGCGCCCGCACAGCGCGCGAAGCCGGCCTGACCGCACCATGCCTAACGAAGCGCCCGCCAAGGTCGTCATTCGGTCCCGCTCCACGGCGCAGCGCTGGCTGCTCGGCGGCGGGAGCCTCGTCACGCTCCTACTCTCCCTGTACGTCGCTTACGAATTCGGGCGCTTCGATGCCGGGTACGACCGCCAGGCGGTGGCCGTGTTGAAGACCGAGCACGATTTCGAGCGGGCGCGGCTGGAAGCCGAGATTCGCCAGCTGCGCGGCAAGATCGCCGAATACGAGACGGCGGGCATCAGCGCGACTCGCGAGCGGGCCGAAGTCGCGCGCACGATCGGCGAGCTGCAGGCGCAGGTCGCCCGCGAGGAGCAGGACGTCGCCTTCTATCGCGGCATCGCTCAGCAGAACCCCGAGGGGCCCGAGGTCAAGATTCAGCAGTTGCGCATCGCCGCGACGCTGCGGCCGGGTCGCTTCCAGGTGCGCTTCAACATCGTGCAGCCCGTGCAACCGGTGCGCGCCGTGGCCGGCGCGCTCGGCATGCAGCTCGAGGGGGTGGCGGGCGACGGCAAGACCATCGCGCTGGGGCTGGCGGACATCACCGCGGACAAGCGGCATGAGCTGCCCTTCACATTTCGCTATTTCCAGAATTTTGACGAGACGATCGTCCTGCCGGCGGGCTTCAAGCCCGAACGCCTGACCGTCACGGTGCGGTCTTCGCGCAAAGGCGTGGCGCCCGTCACGCAATCGTTCGTCTGGACGGTGGATGCTGGCTGATACGGCCAATGCTTCGCGGGAGTATTCCATGTTCAGGCGCCGCAGCCCTTCGCTCGGAACCGACCGGATCGACACGCTCCTTGGCAAGACGGCTCGCATCCAGGGCGACCTGCTGTTCGCCGGCGGACTGCACCTCGACGGACGGATCGAGGGCAGCGCCCGGGCCGAACCCGGCTCGGAATCGACCCTCTCGGTGAGCGAGTCCGGCCAGATCGACGGGTCGGTGGAGGTGCCCCACGTGCTGCTCGAGGGGAGTGTGCGCGGCGACATCGTGGCGACCGGGCGGGTGGTGCTCGGCGCGCGCGCCCGCGTGGAAGGCAGCGTCGTGTACGGTACGATCGAGATGGCCGCCGGGGCTTCGGTCCAGGGCAAGCTTGTGCCCCACGTCGACGGCCGGCGCGGGCCGCCTCAGGGCCTGTACGACGCCGCAGGCACTGCGATGGCCGCGGCCGGGACCAAATAGGGTACAGTCCGGCTGATGCCGGCCGTCTCAGGCGGGCGGCGGCTACAAGAGGCTGTTTAAGTTAAATTTTCAGGCTTCGTATTATGTCAAGTGCACCGCAGATTGATGGGTCGTCCACCTCGGGCTCCGACACGCTCGTCTTTTCGGACGCGGCTGCGAAGAAGGTCGGAGCCCTGATCGAGGGCGAAGGCAATCCGCAGCTCATGTTGCGCGTGTTCGTTCAGGGCGGCGGTTGCTCGGGCCTGCAGTACGGTTTCGAGTTCGACGAGCAGATGCAGGACGGCGACACCTGCGTCGAGAACCAGGGCGTCAAACTACTCGTCGATCCGCTCAGCATCCAGTATCTGCTCGGCGCGGAAATCGATTACCGCGAAGGCCTCGACGGCGCGCAGTTCGTCATCCGCAATCCCAACGCCACCACGACCTGCGGCTGCGGTTCATCGTTCAGCGCCTGAGCCGGCGCATGCGGCGAGTGGCTTGCAGAGGCGGCCGTTGAGCCCGGTGGCCCGTCCCGTTCCCGACGTTCTCGCCGCGGTCGATCTCGGCTCCAATAGTTTTCACCTGGTGGTCGCGCGCTACACCCACGGCCAGCTGGTGGTCATCGACCGGCTGCGCGAGACGGTGCGCCTCGGCGCCGGGCTCGAGCCCGATGGGCGCCTCAGCAAGGAAGTGGCGACGCGGGCGCTCGCCTGCCTCGAGCGCTTCGGCCAGCGGCTGCGTGACATGCAGGCGAGCAGCGTGCGGGTGGTCGGCACCAGCGCGCTGCGGACCGCACGGCGCAAGCAGGCGTTTCTCGAGCGCGCGCGTGAGGCGCTCGGCCACCCGATCGAAATCATCTCCGGCATCGAGGAAGCGCGGCTGATCTATTCCGGCGTCGCGCACACCATGCCGAGCGAGCCGGGGCGGCGGCTCGTCGTCGACGTGGGCGGCGGCAGCACCGAGCTGATCATCGGCGAGGGGCTGAATCCGCTCGAACTCGAGAGCACCGGCCTCGGATGCGTGACTCTCAGCGAGCGGTTCTTTCCCGAGGGGCGCCTGTCCGCGAAACGGCTGAACCGGGCGCGCATGGCGGCGCGGCTCGAGCTCGAACCGCTGCAGGCGGCTTTCCGCCGTCGCGGCTGGGACCAGGCGGCCGGCAGTTCCGGCACGATCCGGGCCATCGGCGAAGCGCTCCGTGAACTCGATCCCGAGGCGCGCACCCTCACGCCCGAAGGGCTCGAGCGGCTGGTGCACGCGCTCGAGCGCCTCGACAACATGGACGAGCTGAAGATCGCGGCGGTGAGTGCCGAGCGCCGCGGCGTGTTTCCGGGCGGCGTCGTCATCGTGGCCGAGGTCTTCGAGGTGCTCGGCCTCGAGAGCATGCGCGTCGTCGACGGCGCGATGCGTGAAGGCCTGTTGTACGATCTCCTCGGGCGATTCACGGATGAGGATGCGCGCGAGCGCACCGTGCGCTCGATGCAGAAACGCTATCACGTGGACCTCGCGCAGGCCGAGCGCGTCGAGCAGACGGTCAGCGACTTCCTCGACCAGGTCCGCAAGGCCTGGAGCCTCGAGGACCCGCTGGCCGAGCTGATCCTGCGCTGGGCCGCGCGCCTGCACGAGATCGGTCTCGACGTGTCGCACTCGCGGTACCACCGCCATGGCGCCTACCTGCTCGAGAACGCTGACATGTCAGGCTTTCCGCGCGAGGAACAGCGGCTGCTCGCCTGCGTGGTCGGGAATCACCGGCGCCGGCTCGAGCTCGAAGGCGCGGACGAGCTGATTCCGCCGTGGGACCGGCGCGCGCTCTGGTTGGTCGTGCTGCTGCGGCTCGCGGTGTTGTTGCATCGCGGCCGGAGCGACGCCACCGGCCCGGCGGTTACCCTGCGCGCCAGGGCACGCTCGCTGGAACTTGATTTTCCGTCGCGCTGGATCGCCGACCATCCGCTGACGGCTGCCGACCTCCAAGGGGAAATCGAGCACCTGCGTGGCGAGGACTTCCGCCTGCGCGTGTTTTCCGGCGGCCGCTGAGCGCGCCGGGCGTTCAGCAGGGCGCGCGCGTCCATCGCCGCCCTAGCCGGCGACCGTATCGCTCAGCGAGTAGGTATACAGCAACTCGTCCTGCGCGCTCACGACCGGCCCATCGCCGGCGCCCAGTTTGCGGTACGTGCCGTCCGGCTGCAGCGCCCAGGCGTGGGTGTTGTCGCGCAGGTAGGTGTCGAGATCGCGCAAGATCCGCTCACGGTGCTCGCGCCGCCGGATCGGAAACGCGGCCTCGATGCGGCGGAAGAAATTGCGCTCCATCCAGTCGGCGCTCGCGCAATACAGTTCCGGCTCGCCGCCGTTCTCGAAATAGAACACGCGCGAGTGCTCGAGAAAGCGGCCGACGATCGAGCGCACGCGGATGTTCTCCGAGACCGCTGGAATTCCCGGGCGCAGCGCGCAGATGCCACGCACGATCAGGTCGATCTGCACGCCGGCGGCGGATGCCCGGTACAGGCCCGCGATGGTCTGCGGATCCACCAGGGCGTTCAGCTTGGCGATGACGTGGGCCGGCCGCCCGGCCCTGGTGTGCCCGGCCTCGCGTGCGAGCTTCTCGAGGATCGCCTCGTGCAGGCTGAACGGCGACTGCAGCAGCGCGCGCAGTTTCGGGGCCTGCGTCAGGCTCGTCATCTGCAGGAACAGCGCATGCACGTCCTCGCCGACTTCCTGGTCGCAGGTGAGGAGCCCGTAGTCGGTGTAGGCGCGGGCCGTGCGCGGGTGGTAATTGCCAGTGCCTAGATGACAGTAACGGCGGATGCCGTCCGCTTCGCGGCGCACCACGAGCGTCAGCTTGGCGTGCGTCTTGAAGCCGACCACGCCGTACATGACGTGCGCCCCGGCCTCCTGCAGGCGCGCGGCGAGTTCGATATTGGCCTGTTCGTCGAACCGCGCGCGCAATTCCACGATGACGGTCACGTCCTTTCCGGCATGGGCTGCGGCCGCCAGCGCATCCCCGATGGGCGAGTCATCGCCGGTGCGGTAGAGGGTCTGCTTGATGGCCAGTACGGCGGGATCCTCCGCGGCCTGGCGGACGAAATCCATGACCGGCACGAATGACTCGAAGGGGTGATGCAGCAATACATCGCCCTCGCGGATCGCCGCGAACATGTCCGCGGCGCTCGCCAGGCGTTTCGGCAGTCCCGGGGCCAGCACCGGGTACTTGAGATCCGGGCGCTGGACGAGGTCATAGAGCGCCGAGAGTCGGTTCAGATTGACTGGCCCAGAAACCTGATACAGATCGGCTTCCGTCAAGCTAAATTGTTTCAACAGTAAATCAATAAGATCACTCGGACAATCAACAGACGTTTCGAGGCGCACGGCAGCGCCGTAGCGCCGCTGGGCCAGCTCGCCTTCCAGGGCCCGCCGCAGGTCATCGACTTCTTCGTCGTCGACGAACAGATCGCTGTTGCGCGTGACGCGGAAGGGGTAGCAGCCGAGCACTTCCATCCCGGCGAAGAGCCTGGGGAGGAACGCCTGGATAATGGCGGCGAGCAACACGAAACGCTGCCGGCCCCGTCCGCGTGGCAGCGGCACGACGCGCGGGAGCGAGCGCGGCGCCTGCACGATCGCAAGGTTGCTCTCACGCCCGAACGCGTCGACACCGCGCAGGCTCACGATGAAATTCAGGCTCTTGTTCTGGATGCGGGGAAACGGACGTGCCGGATCGAGGCCGAGTGGCGACAGCACCGGCTCGACTTCCCGCTCGAAATGCCCGGCGAGCCAGGCGTTCTCCTGGGGTGACCACTCTGTTCCCGGCACGACGTGCAGGCCGGCCTGCGCAAGGCCCGGCAGCAGCGCCTCGTTCAGGCAGGAGTACTGATCCCGTACCAGCGCGAGCGCGCGCTTGCGGATCGCGATGAGTTGCTGCTCGACCGACAAGCCATCGGGGCCGACCGGTGCCGAGGACAGTTCGGCGAGCTGTTTCAGTCCGGCGACGCGGATCTCGAAGAATTCGTCGAGATTGCTCGAGGCGATGCACAGGAATCGCAGGCGCTCGAGCAGCGGCACGCTGGCGTCGAGCGCCTGCGCGAGCACACGTTGGTTGAACTCGAGGAGCGAAAGCTCCCGATTGATGAATTGCTCAGGGGCGCTGGTGCTGAGGACATCCACGAAGAGGTGCCGTGCTGTGGCTGTCCGGGCGCGCCGCGGTGGCCGCTCGTGCAGAGCTCAGCGCGAGACGAGTGCCGGGCCACTCACCGGCTCGAGCGAGGCAAGGAGCGGCGCGGTGCTGCGCAGGAAATCATCGCGCCAGTGCGGCACGATCGGGGTCGCGTCCGGCAGTTTCACGGTCTGCGGGTTGCGGAATACGCCAGCGACGCGGTACTCGTAGTGCAGGTGCGGGCCGGTCGCGAGCCCGGTCATCCCCACATAGGCGATAAGGGTGCCCTGGGCGACATGCTGCCCGAGACGCAGGCCCTGCGCGAAGCGCGACAGGTGACCGTACACAGTCGTGACGCCCCCGGCGTGCGCCAGTTCGATCACATTGCCGTAGCCGCCTTTGCGGCCCTTGAAGATCACGTGACCATCGCCCGCCGCCCGCACCGGCGTGCCGGTCGGCGCCGCGTAATCGACGCCGGTATGAGCGCGGATACGGTTCAGGATAGGGTGAAAACGCCGCGTGTTGAAACGCGAACTGACGCGCGTGAAGGCGAGCGGCGCGCGCAAAAACGCTCTCTGGAGGCTGCGGCCATCGGGCGTGAAATAGCGCGCCAGTCCGTCCGGCGCGACGTAACGCACGGCGGTGTACTCACGCCCATTGCTCACGAAACGGGCGGCGAGCACCGTGCCGTCCTTGAGGTACTCACCATCGCGCAGAATCTGCTCGTACGTGACAGTGAATTCGTCGCCCGGTTGCACATCGAGCACGAAGTCGATGTCGTAGCGGAAGATATCGGCCAGCGCGAGCGCCGTGGAATCCTTGAGCGACGCCGCAGCGGCAGCCTCGAACAGCGAGCTATCGATGAGCGCGTGCACCGTGCGCACCCGCCGCTCGAGTGGCTGCTCGATGACGGCCGCGGCGAACCCGGAGTCGGAGCGCTGCACGTGCAGCGTCGCGCTGTCCGAAAG
>JBAVOB010000294.1:0-18910 GCA_049691655.1 Steroidobacteraceae bacterium
CGGTGAACGTGTTGGTCGTGGCGTTGAACTTGCCGAGTGCCCAGAGACTTTCGATTTTCGCGGACGAAGTAAGACGCGCGGTCAGCTCAGTCACGAAATCCGCGAATGAAGCGAACACCTTCACCTGCCGTTCTTCCGACCGGATCGCGTACATCGCCGTCGCGGATCCGTCCGGAACGATGGCCGGATTGCCGGCGAGGGACTTCAGGTCGAGGAGTTGCGGTCCGGTGCGCACCGTGTGCCGCTCACCGAGCTGCGCGTTGCCGAGGTCGACGACGACAGCGGTCGCCGAGGAACTCGCGAAGGGCGTGGCCGTGCCGCCATCGCGCCAGGAGATCTGCAGGAGCGACGCTGTGTTCGAGTAATCAACCAGCGTACGGGCCTGGAAATCCGGCGGCGCCGCGCCAAATGGCGTGACGAAACCGATGAAGCGCGTCGGCGCACCAGCGGCGATGTTTCCGATCGGCAGCGTGCTCGTGTTCACCTCGTAGGCAGACGGCGTTGCGTCCTGCGTCGCTGTCGCCCCGGTACCCGCAAAATTGAACGCGCTCGCCGCGCGTCCGTCGATGCTCTGGAGGGTGATCGTCGCGATGCCTGCGCCGCCGGAGACAAACGGTCCCGTGATGCGCGTGTACTCGAGGCGCACGCGCCCTTGGTTGGCGTCGACCGTCGTCGTGCCGTCCGCGGCCTGAGAAGCCGTGCCGAATGCGACCACGCGCTGGCCGACCGAGATCGCCGACTGCGTGAGGGCGCTCGAGGGATCGCCAGCCCGCGTGACGACGGTCGCGTCGCCGACCAGGAGCTTGACGTCTCTCGGCAGGAACCGGTCATCGCCTTCGCGCCGCTCGAGCGTCGCTCCGCGCACGGTGAGTTCGCGACCGCTGCGGGCGATCACGCTGCCGACGAGCGCATCCGCGTCCCGGCTCTCGATGCTCGAGCCCGCGAGCACGCGGGCGGCTGTAAACGTCTGGTCGGACGTCTGGAGCGACCCGAAGGCGGCTGTCATCGTGCCGGGTGGCAGCGCGGCGAGCGCTTTCAAGCCGTCGGCCCCGCTCAGCGGCCGGCCGTTGATCTCGAACGTGGTCTGCGCGCCGGTGAGCACCGTGACCTGCCCGAGCTTCATCGCCTGCTCGCGGAACGGCTTCACCGCAACAATATAACTACCCGCCGTCGTATCGACGCTGACGAGCGCGCCGCGCACGCGCACTTCCTTGGTCTCGGCGGGAACGATGCTCGCCACGACCACGGGCCTCGCGGTCACCTTCACCGGCGAGGACGTCAGGTCGACGGTGTTCGAAGCGGAGAGATTGAAGTCGAGCGCCAGCCGCGACACGCGACCCGCGGTCACCATCAGGCGATGCTTCGGGTCGAGCTGCAGATCGAGCTGCACGGGGCCGAGCGCCTTACCGTTCGCATCGACCACGTTCGCCTTCTGCGACTCTCCGCCAACCTCGACCTCGACGTCGGCCTGGGTGTAGTCGACCGAGATCGCTCCGGAGACGTACTCGCCTTGCGGCACCGCCATGGCGGTCACGAGCTCCGATACATTCACCAGCTGTGCGAAATCGATGCGCTGCCTCGCGGGCAACGTCTCGACGACCGTGCCATCGGCGCGCTTCAGGATCACGGACGTCACATCCAGCGTATAGCTGGTGAAGTCGCCATCGGCATCGGTGACCGTGACGAGCGCGGTCCCGCAGCTCGCGGCATCGCACGACTGGGTCGTCGGGCTGCCGGTCCCGGCGGTCAGCCCGGGCACCGAGCCCGATCCCCCGGCGCAGCCGACGGCGAACAGCAGCAGCGCAGCGGCCGTCGCTCGCGAGGCGTGCACCCATCCCAGCGACCAGATACGCCGCACTGCGGCAACTTGAGTGTTCATCATTGCAATCTCCCTGGCCGATCCGTGGGCAATTGGACCGCGAACCTGCCGCGATGTTTCACCGAAATGTGTCGGCGCCCGGAGACAAACGCCGGAGAGGCTATCTGGTTGACGAGCGTTATGTCAGACCGCTACCGGGCGCGCCGCTCAGCGGCCGTCGATCCAGAAACCGGGCCCGCAGCCCTGGTCGCGCCGGTTCACGCTGGCGCACGCGAGCGGTGTCGCGGGCCGACCGGCCGGGCCGTCGTTGTCGATACAGAAGCGCACCTCGTAGAGGTACGGTCGGCGACGCTTCTCGGGGTCGGCTCCGCGCAGGTTGTGGCACAGGAACACCACCTGGTCGCCGAATCCGGGGCGGATCGCGTTCGCCGCCGCGCGCAGCGCTTCGCCATCGACGCGCTGACCGGCGCTCGCGACAATCGCCGGGCCGAGTGCGGCATTCGCGCGCTCGACGAGGTCGAGCGCGTCGTTGAAATAGACGTCGGGCGGCAGCAGGGCGCAGGTGCCGTGCCTGCGCCATTCGTGCTGGTCGAGATGCTCGAGCGCACCCGGCATCAAGCGCTGCATCCGCTGCCGCGCGGCCCTGCTGAGGCTGAGCACCGGACCTTCGCAATCATGGGGATAGGTCTGCGGCTGGAGCCGCTCAGGCCACATCCCGTGCAAAGTGAGCGGCGTACGCGCGAAGGCCTGCCGATCGAGCTGCTGGCACTCGCGTTTGCGGCGGTTGTCGCCGTCGTCGCAGAACGCGGGCGCGAGCGTCATCGCGAGGAGGTAGAAATCGAAATCCTGGCGCGGATTGCCGCCGCCACGCGTCGGCGTCCCACCCGGGGCAAAGGGTGCGATGCCGGCCGGCGCGGAGGCTGGCGCTGCAGCGCTCGTCGGGGCCGACCGCGGAGCGCAGGCAGCGATCACCAGACCCGCGACGATGACTGCTAATCGGTTGAAATCGTTTTGGCGCGCGAACATGGCAGCTTTCCCCGGAGAGCTGATTGTGCCTGATGTGGTTGACCGGTGGGCGAGCCGCTACAATTAAGAGTTTCAGGCGCGTGGCAACCCGCCACCAGAGCAACCCTGCGAGCGACCTCGACCATGGACGACACCACACGCGAGCCACGCGACGCGATCGTCGTGCGCGGCGCGCGACAGAACAATCTCAGGAATCTAGACCTCGAGATCCCGCTGCACGAACTGGTCGTGGTGACGGGCGTGTCGGGCTCGGGCAAGTCGTCGCTGGTGTTCGACACGCTGTATGCCGAGGGTCAGCGCCGCTATGTCGAGACCTTCTCGCCGTATGCGCGGCAGTTCCTCGATCGCATGGACAAGCCCGCCGTAGATCGCATCGAAGGCATTCCGCCGGCGATCGCGATCGACCAGACGAATCCGGTACGCACCTCGCGCTCCACCGTCGGCACCATGACCGAGCTGAACGATCACCTGAAGCTGCTGTTCGCGCGCGCCGCGCAGCTGTTCTGCCGCAACTGCGGCAAGCCGGTGCGGCGCGACACACCCGAGAGCATCTGCACCGATCTGCTCGCGCGCGCCGCGGCGGCCGGCGATCCACTGGTCTACCTGTGCTTTCCGGTACCCGTGCCGAAGAATTTCAAGGAGGCGGAGATCCTCGCGCTGCTCGAGCGCCAGGGGTACACGCGCATCCACCGGCGCCAGCCGGCGCTGCTCGAAGTGGTGCAGGACCGTTTGCGACTCGGCGGCACGGAACGCAGCCGCGTCATCGAATCGCTGGAAACGGCATTGCGCGTCGGCCGCGGCCGCGTCAGCGCCTATGTCGAGGACCGCGACCTTGCATGGAAGTTCTCGACGGACCTGCACTGCGCGAACTGCGACCTCGCTTACCGCGAACCGCCGCCTTCCGCGTTCTCGTTCAACTCCCCGATCGGCGCGTGCGAGACCTGTCGCGGCTTCGGCCGCACCATCGGCGTCGACTATGGGCTGGTCATTCCAGACGACCGCAAGACGCTGCGCGAGGGCGCGATCAAGGTCTTCCAGACAAAATCGTTCCAGGAAAACCAGGACGACCTCGTGAAGTACGCGGGGAAGCGCGGCATGCCGCTCGATACCCCGTGGCGCGATCTCTCCGCCGCGCAGCAGCGCTGGGTCATCGAGGGCGAAGGCGGATTTCACAAGAAAGTCTGGTACGGCACGCGGCGATTCTTCGACTGGCTCGAGTCACGGGCCTACAAGATGCACGTACGCGTTCTGCTGTCGAAATACCGGGCGTACACGCAATGCCATACCTGTAACGGCGCGCGCCTGAAGCTCGACTCGCTGCTCTGGCGCGCGGGCGACAAAGTGCTCGCCGATCGCGTGCTCGACCCGGCACTGCGCTTTCTGCCGCACGGCGCCGGCTGGACACGCGAGGCGCTCGCGGAACTTCCCGGCCTGTGCATCCACGACCTGATGCTGCTGCCGATCGATCGCCTGCACCGGTTTCTGCACGCGCTGCACCTGCCGGGAGCGCTCGACGAAGCAACGGCACTGCTGCTTGCGGAAATACGCTCGCGCATCGATTACCTCGCCAAGGTCGGCCTCGGCTACCTCACGCTCGATCGCCAGTCGCGCACCCTCTCGGGCGGCGAAGTGCAGCGCATCAATCTCACGACCGCGCTCGGCACCTCGCTCGTCAACACGCTGTTCGTGCTGGATGAACCGTCCATCGGACTGCATCCGCGCGACATGCGCCGTGTGATCGACGTGATGGAGCGGCTGCGCGACGCCGGCAATTCACTCGTCGTGGTCGAACACGAGCCGCAGATCATGCTGGCGGCGGACCGCATCCTCGATCTCGGGCCCGGTGCGGGCGAGCATGGCGGGGAAATCGTCTTCTTCGGCCCCCCCGGGCAGATCGGCGCCAGCGGGTCGCTCACCGGCCAGTATCTGACCGGCCAGAAGTGCGTCGCGCCCCCCGCGCGCGCGGCTGGTTCCCCGGCCACCGCGCCGGCCGCCGCCGCGACCGCGTTTGCCGTTCGCAAGGAGCGCTGGATCGAACTATCGGGCGCGCGCGAACACAATCTCAAGAACATCGACGTGCGCCTGCCGCTGCGCAAGCTCATCGCCGTCACCGGCGTGTCGGGGTCTGGCAAGTCGACGCTGGTCCAGGATGTCCTCTACGCCGCGATCCGCAAGGCGCATGGCAAGCCGACGGATGCGCCCGGTGAATTCCGCGAGCTGAAGGGCGCGGAGCTGATCGAGGATGCCGTGATGGTCGACCAGTCCGCCGTCGGCCGGACTACGCGTTCCAACCCCGCGAGCTACGTGGGCGCTTTCGACGTGATCCGCGCTATGTTTGCGGGCGAGCCGGCCTCGAGGGACCGCAAGTACACGGCCGGCACGTTCAGTTTCAATTCCGGGACGGGCCGCTGCCCCGCCTGCGGCGGCAACGGCTTCGAGCACGTCGAGATGCAGTTTCTCTCCGACGTCTACCTGCGCTGCGGTGAATGCGGCGGCCGGCGGTATCGCGGCGAGATCCTGGAAGTCAAGCGCGAGGGCGCGAACCGGCGCCGCGCGAGCATCGCGGACGTGCTCGACATGACGGTGACGGAAGCGCTCGAGTTCTTCGCGGACGTCCCGTCGGCCACCCTGCGCCTGCAGCCACTCGCGGATGTCGGCCTCGAGTACGTGAAGCTCGGCCAGCCCGTGCCGACGCTGTCGGGCGGCGAAGCACAACGCCTGAAACTCGCCGGCCATCTCGCCGATGCCGCGACGGACTCCGCGAGCAGCGCCGCGAGGCGGACAGCCGGGGCGACGCGACGGTTCGTCGGCAAACTCTTCCTGTTCGACGAACCGACGACCGGCCTGCACTTCGAGGACGTGGCGCAGTTGCTGCGCGCCTTCCGCAAGCTCCTCGCGGTAGGCCACTCCGTCGTCGTCATCGAACACAACCTCGATGTCATTCGCAGCGCCGACTGGATCGTCGACCTCGGCCCCGAAGGCGGCGATCGTGGCGGCGAGGTGGTGGCGTGCGGCACACCGCGCGAGCTGATGCAGTCCCCGGGCTCCCACACCGGTTGGGCGCTGCGTGGCTATGAGGCGACGCTTGCCTCGAGCCGCACGCGCTCCGGGAGCGCGATCGCCGCGGCGCGGCCCCCACCCGAACCCGCGGCAAATCCGCTGCAGGCCGCGGCCGGCCGGTCGATCGTCATCCACAAGGCGCGCGAGCACAATCTCAAGAACGTCGACGTGACGATCCCGCGGAATCGATTCACCGTCATCACGGGCGTTTCGGGGTCCGGCAAGTCGACGCTGGCGTTCGACATCCTGTTCAACGAGGGGCAGCGACGCTACCTCGAATCGCTCAACGCCTATGCGCGCCAGTTCGTGCAGCCCGCGGCACGACCCGACGTCGATGCGATCTTCGGCATTCCGCCCACGGTCGCGATCGAGCAACGCACCAGCCGCGGTGGCCGCAAGAGCACGGTGGCCACGCTCACCGAGATCTACCACTTCCTGCGTCTGCTGTACGTCAAGCTCGGCGCGCAGTACTGCCCCGACTGCGATGCGGCGATCGAGCCGCAGAGCGCCGCGTCCATCGCGGCGCGGCTGATGCGCGAGCACAAGGGCACGCGCGTCACGCTGCTCGCGCCACTCGTTCTCGCGCGCAAGGGTTACTACACGGATCTCGCCAAGTGGGCCGGCGCCCGCGGGTTCACGCACCTGCGGGTCGACGGTGAGTATCTGCCGATCGCGCCCTGGCCCCGGCTCAACCGCTTCAAGGAGCACACGGTCGAGCTGCCGGTCGCCACGATCGAGATGCATACGCGCAACGAGCGTGCGCTGCAGGAGGCGCTGCAGCGCACGCTCGACTTCGGCAAGGGCGTCGCGCACGTAGCCGGCGCAGCGCGCCGCCAGGCGCGGCCGAGCACGCCACAGCGCGGCGGATCCAGGCGAAGATCGAGCGTTCCGACCAACGTCGAAGTGTACTCAACCCGACGCGCCTGCCCTTCCTGCGGCCAGAGTTTCGGCGAGCTCGACCCGCGCCTGTTCTCGTTCAATTCGAAGCATGGCTGGTGCCCGAGTTGTTATGGCACGGGAGTCGAGATGCAGGGGTTCGACGCCGAGCAGACGGGCGAGGAACCCTCGTGGAACGCGTGGTACGACGGCGAGGCGCCCGCCTGCGGGAGCTGCGCCGGGCGGCGGCTCAACCCGGTCGCGCTGCACGTGCGCTTTCGCGACCGGTCGATCGCGGCACTTACTGCGGAACCGGTGAGCCGGCTCGGTGATTTCTTCCGCAGGCTCCGGCTCGCGGCGCGCGAAGGCGCCATCGCCCGCGATCTGCTCGCGGAAATCCGTTCGCGCCTCGCGTTCCTCGAGCGTGTCGGGCTCGGCTACCTGCAGCTCGATCGCGCGGCCCCGACGCTGTCGGGCGGAGAGGCGCAGCGCATCCGGCTTGCGGCACAACTCGGATCGAACCTCCAGGGTGTCTGCTACGTCCTCGATGAACCCACGATCGGGCTGCACCCGCGCGACAATCGCATCCTGCTCGATGCGCTCGGCGAGCTCGCCGCACACCGCAATACGCTGGTCGTCGTCGAGCACGATGAGGACACGATTCGTCGCGCCGATCATCTGATCGACCTCGGGCCCGGCGCAGGCGTGCGCGGTGGGGAAATTGTCGCCGTCGGCACGGTACGTGACCTGACAGGAACTCGCGCCTCGGTCACCGGCCACTTCCTCGCGCAGCCACTCCTGCACCCGGCAGCGCCGCACCGCAGCGTCGGGCCGCGCGCGCGCGCCATCGACGTGCAGGCCGCGACACTCCACAATCTGCGGCGCGTCGACGTGCGTTTCCCGCTCGGGACACTGATCGCCGTGACCGGTGTGTCGGGCTCCGGAAAGTCGACTCTGGCGCGCGACGTGCTGTATGCGAATCTCAGGCATTCGGTCGGCACGGAAGCCGAGCGCGCGCGCCGTGCCGGCCGCCGGCGGTCCGGGAGGGGCCCCGCGCGCGACGACGCATCGCCCGCCATCGGTTGCCGCAGGATCAAGGGTGCGGAGCAGATCGATCGCGTGCTCGAGGTCGACCAGACACCGATCGGCAAGACACCGCGCTCCTGCCCGGCTACCTATGTGGGATTCTGGGATGACATCCGGCGCATCTTTGCCAACACGACGGAGGCTCGGCTGCGCGGTTACACGACGAGCCGCTTCTCGTTCAACACCGCGGGCGGTCGTTGCGAGGGCTGCGGCGGTCAGGGGATCAAGACGATCGAGATGAGCTTCCTGCCCGATGTGAAAGTGTCCTGCGACGTCTGTGGCGGCCGGCGATTCAACGCCGAGACGCTCGCCGTTGCCTGGCGCGGCAGGAGCATCGGCGACGTCCTGGCGATGAGTGTCGACGACGCGACCGAATTCTTCCGCGCGCATGCCGCCGTGCACCACGCGCTGCGCCTGTTGCAGGATGTCGGCCTCGGTTACCTGACGCTCGGGCAACCCAGCCCGACGCTGTCCGGTGGCGAGGCGCAGCGGATCAAACTGGTCACGGAACTTTCGAAAGTACGCGCCGATGCGCGCGCGCTCAGGCAGACACCGAAGCACACGCTCTACGTCCTCGACGAACCGACGGTTGGGCTGCACATGGCGGATGTGGAGAAGCTGGTTCATGTACTGCATCGCCTGGTGGATGCGGGCAACACGGTCGTCGTGGTGGAGCACAATCTCGACGTGATGGCTGAGGCCGACTGGATCATCGACCTCGGCCCGGAAGCCGGCGCAGGGGGCGGACGCGTGGTCGCCGCCGGCCCGCCCGCCGAGATCGCGCGACGCGCGCGCCGTTCGCACACTGGACAGGTGCTGGCGGACTTCCTGGCGCGGCGGACCGCTGTCGACGGCGGGGCGGTACGCACGAAACGGGAGATCGCTTGAGCCACGACTTGGTGTGCTGGAAGTGCGGCGCGTCGCTCGCCGCGCTGACGCTGCCGCTACGGCGCCTCGAGGAATGTCCGCAGTGCCGCTGCGAACTGCACGTGTGCCGCATGTGCGTCGAGTACGACACGCATGTCGCCAAGCATTGTCGCGAGCCCACCGCCGAGGAAGTGCGCGAGAAGGACCGGGCGAATTTCTGCGACCACTTCAAGCCGCGTTCGCAAGCCTACGTTGCGCCGAATACCGCCGCGGTCGAACAGGCGCGGTCCGAGCTCGACAAGCTGTTCGGGAAACGCTGACGCAATCGCCGCCGGGCGCGCCGGCGCATCATTTGCCGCGCTTGAGTCGCTCGGACAGGCGATCGAGGAGCCGCACGAACGTGCCAGTGCCGCCGCTGTCGCCCTTCTTGCCCGCCGCAATACGATGCGTGGTGCCGGCGGCCGATGCGAGCCTCCCGTCATCGAGCGACAACTCGTTCGCACCGAGGATTTCCAGCGTCTCCTCGAGCGTGTCGGGCGGACGATGGCGGGCGGCGGGCTTGCGCGCGGCGGCTGCGGGCCGCTCGCCGGTCGGCTGAGGGGCTTCCCCGTCCGTCACGAATGTGACCTCGTAGGACATCTCCCCGGACCCCCCCGCGCCGAATGGCCGGGCGACCGCGACCCCTTCCTCGATGAGCTGAAATTCCTCGGGAGCGGATGCCTGGTGCCGCTTGTGGCCGAGCGTGCTCATCGGCAACCGCCCGTTGGTCGTCGCGCTGTCCTTTTCCTTCGCACCGACTGGAATCACGGCGATGGATCCGAATTCCGACCGCATGTAGAGCGCAACCTGCTTTGCCGCGATGGCGTCGGAAAAGAATCCGAGGCGCAGCCCATACCACCTGCGGCCCTCGCGATTGCCTTCGACCGTGTAGAGCGTGTAAGCGTTGAAGATTGCGAGTGGCGGCACGTTGCCGAGATCGATCTGCTGAACGGACCACTCCAGTTGCACCGCAAACGAGACCGGGGCGTTCGCCGACAATTTCTGGCGCAGCTCGCGCATCGTGGCCGCGTCATCCGGTTTCAGCAGACGGATGTCGCCGGTATCCGACTGCACGGCCGGGTACTGTTCACTGTCGCGACGTTGTTCCAGGACACGCAGAACCTGCGAATCGCTCAATGTCTTCTCGGCAGGAGTCTGTGCGCCCGCTGCGCCGGCGGCGGACGCAGTCAGGCGCGGAACTTTCGCCGTCGCAGAGGAATCGGCGGGGTCGGCATCGAGCTCCGCGAGTACCTGCCGCAGATTGGACTGCGAATTGAGGCTCGCCTCCAGTTTGGCCACGGCCTGGGCCGAGCGAATGGGCGGCCGGGCAACTGGCGACGGCGCAGATGCATCGGCGGCCACTGGGCCGGCAGGCGGAGCCGTGGTGGAACTCGGCGGCGCTCCAACCGGAGCCGGCGCTGCGCGCGAGGCAGCCGTGGGCGCAGCGTTACCGATCGGAGCAGGCGCAGCCGTTACGGGCGAGAGCAGCTGTGCACGGAGTTTTCTACCGGGCGCTTCACCGGCCCACGCGCCCGGGTACAACTCGCGCACGACGCCGAGCCACTCCTCGGCTTCCGCAAGCGTCGCGAAATATCCCATGTGCAGCCGGAAGCGCTCGCTACCGGACTCGCGGCGCCGGCTGACGAAGAAAGAAAATCTGCGCAGCGCCGCGACGTTGGGCAGCGCGAGCGCCAACGGTGTCGTGGAGGAGCGCAGGTTGATGACAAACGAACCGGCGGCCGCGGGCGACTTTTGATCCGCGGTAGTCCGTGCATCGCTGTCGATGCGCGCCTCGCTGGGCTGCGTCGTCATGTGTTCCCTGGAACGGCCTGGGAGAAAGCTGTGCGCTTCGCCGCGTCGGGAGTAGCGAAGGATGCGCCGTCGCACCCGCGGTAACCCCGCTGTCCTGGGCCCGTGCCTTTAGACCGGAAGCTTTGCGTCACCGTCTTTCGACGGCTTTGCCTTTCTCTGAGTCGTCAGTCTCAGACTGTCTGCGCTTGGCGTCAAGCGGCGCGACGTGCGCTAATTCGCAAAGCGGACGGCGGCGGAATCGGGCGTCGGAACAGACGCGACATAAGCGGCAACGGAAGGCGCTACGGCCCTGTGGCGCCGACGCCGGCGAGCGGCGGTCCGGACCAGAATCGGCCGGCGCCGACCAGGCGAGTCGCATACCACGGGTCGTCGAGATACGTATAACTCACAACTCGGCCTGCGCTGGGTGCATGGATGAATCGCCCGTTGCCGGCGTAGATGCCGACGTGATCGGGCACCGCACCGATGCGAAAGAACACGAGATCGCCGGGTTCGAGGTGGTCGATGGGCACCGGCTGTACCGCGGCACGCTGCGCCGCGACCGTGCGCGGGACCGTCAATCCCACGGCTGCATGCACGAAAAACACCAGTCCGCTGCAATCGAAACCGGTGCTTGCTGCGCCGCCGTAGCGGTAGGGAATACCGAGCAGCGTCTGCGAGACCTCCACAAGGTGCGCGCCGCCGCCACGCATCCGCGTTGTAGCAGGAACCGGCAGCGGCGCGCGTTGCGGAACCGACGCGCAGGCGGCCAGCAGCAGCACGGCGCAGACGGTCGCCGCGCCTCCCCGGCCGGCGCGATGCGGATTAGCCGGCCGCACGCTCGTTGGGTGGTTCATCACGGTGCGACCTGCCGTTTCCGAACAGCTCGGTTGCGGCGCTCGCGGTCAGCGGACGGCTCAGATAGAAGCCCTGCGCGACGTCGCAGCCGCGCTCGCGCAGGAAATCGAGCTGCGCGCTCGTTTCCACTCCCTCGCCGACGACGGTTTTGCCGAACGCGTGGGCCATCAGGATGATGGTCTCGGCGAGCGTGGCCGAAGTCTGGTTCTCCGGCACGTCCTCGAGGAACGAGCGGTCGATCTTGACCATGTGAATCGGGAACTGGCGCAGGTAGTTCAGCGATGAGTAGCCGGTGCCGAAGTCATCGAGTGCGAGCCGCACGCCGAGCTCGGCAAGCTTTGCGAGAGTCTGCCGCGACACGTGGTCGGCGAATACCGATTCGGTAAGCTCGAGCTCGAGCAGGTCGGCGGGAATGCCGTGCTTGTCGAGCATCCGCTGGACGTTGCGCGGGAAATCCATGTACTGCAGTTGCTTCGCTGACACGTTGATGGCCATACGCGGCGGGGCGATGCCCTGCTCGCGCCATGCGCTGAACTGCGCGCAGGCCGCCTCGAGCACCCAGGCGCCGATGTCGACGATCAGGCCACTCGCCTCTGCCGCCGGCACGAACTCGTGCGGATGACGCATGCCGTCGCGCGGAGTATGCCAGCGCAGCAGGGCTTCGACACCCGCGAGGCGCCCGTCGGAAATTTCGAATTGCGGCTGGTAGAACAACGCGAACTCGCGGCGCTTCAGCGCGCGATGCAGTCCGCTGTCAGCTACCGCGGCCACCACCTCGGTCATGCGCGGATCGAAGAACAGTGCGCGGCCGCGCCCCGCCTCCTTCGCGCGGTACATGGCGAGATCGGCGTTGCGCATCAGCGTATCGATTTCCGCACCGTCGTCGGGAAACAGCGTGATGCCGACGCTCGCGTGCACGAAGTGGTCGCGGCCGGCGATGTTCACGGGCAGCTGCACGGATTCTATCACCCGGTCGGCAACCGTGCGCGCGCCATCGGGATCCGAGACGTTGCGCAGGATGATGGTGAACTCATCGCCACCCAGGCGCGAGACGGTGTCGCCCTCTTTGACGCAGGACCGCAGTCGCTGCGCGACGATGACGAGCAGCTGGTCGCCCGCGCCGTGCCCGACGGTGTCGTTCACCTTCTTGAAGTGATCGAGATCGACGTACAGCAGCGCGCCGCGCGACAGCCCGGCGGTTGCCGTTGCGAGCTCCTGCGCCAGGCGATCGCGAAACAGCAGCCGGTTCGGCAGGCCCGTCAGGACATCGAAATGCGCCTGGCGATAGAGCTGTTCCTCGCGCTCGCTGTTCGCAACCGCGATCGCGAGCCGCGCAGCGAATTCGCCCCCGCGTGCCGCGAGGCGCGGAGCCGGCGCCGGGGTCTCGTCGAACCCGACGCACAAGGCTGCGAGCATGCGACTGCCGGAGCGCACTGGCCAGATCCAGAAGAACTCGCTCCCCAGTTCGCGCAACGGCTCGAGGAAGCTGTGTCTTCCCTCTTCGCACCGCGCCACGGTGAGTCCAGCGGGCGCTGCGTGCAGCGTACCGATCATGTCGGCATCCAACGTCACCCTGGCGACCGGCAGCTCCGAGCGGTGTCGCGAGGTTGCGTAGACCCGCGCGTGCACCGGCGCATCGGTATCCAGCAACACGACGCCCACCGAGTCGCTGCCGGAAACGGCCAGGACCCGTGGCAGCATCGCGTCCACGACCTGTTCGAGCGCGAAGGCACCGAGCAGCAGCCGGTCGATTTCGGCGATCGTCTCGATGGCGCGGAATTCGTCGTCGAGCGACCTGGCGGTTGTGACTAGCGCCTGAGCTGCCTCGCCCACCTCGTCCGGCGCCCGGAGCGATCGCGTCTCGAAACGGCGATCGCTCATCAGCCGCAGACGCTCCTGCATCTCGCGCAATGCGGGCACGTACTGGCCAGCGAGGTAGGCCGCCGCGCACAGGGCGGCAAGCAGTGCAAGCGATGCGGTCAGGGCCGGAACCGGCCAGATCGCCGACAGCGTTGCGGTACGCGACGGCTGCGGCGCGAACGCGGCCACAGCCCAGCGCGGCGAGGCGGCAAACTCGCGTGGCAACGCCAGTCGCGCCAGTGCTCCGTGCCACTCCGTGCCCGCTTCCTGCCAGCTAACCGGTTCGATCCCCGCCGCGGGGGCATTACGCTGCGCGCGGCCGGCCAGCATCGGCAGCACCGCACCCGCGAGCTCGCTCGTCCCGAACAGCGCGGCACCGCTCTCGTCCACTACCGCGAGTCCACCGTCGTGCACGTTCTCGGGCCAGAGCCAGTCAGGCGCCAGCTCGAGGAAAGCCAGCTGCTCGGTGCCGTCCACGCGTGCGGCACGCACGAGATACACGCTGCGCCGGCCGCCCGCCCCGGGGACCGTGCGCACGACAGTCTGTCCTGCCCTGAGCGCAATCTGTTGTACCGTATCGGTTCCGGCCGACTCGCCCGGAAGAACGGTTCCCGGCGCCAGCACTGCCGCACTGACAAAGACAGGGAATCTGGCGACGGCGGCGTGGAGAACTGCGCCGCCCGTCCCGGCGTCCGCGCCGGTCAAGGTGCGAGCCAGTAGTTCCGCGGCAACCATCCGCGCGGTGACTTGGCTCGCGTAGGCGCGACTCTCCGCGTCCAGCCGGGTTTCGCTGAGGCGGGCGCGGGCGTCGAGCGCCTGCCGCACGCTCGCCGCTGTCAACAGCAGGAGCGGCAGCGCTGCGACCGCAATCATGACACCGGTCAGACGGCGGCCGATGCGGCTGGTAATGGCCGGCCACGACATGCGCGGGGCTTCCTTGGGTGTGGGATCTGCGGCAATTTAACGATAGGCTTCCCCCGGACTTTGGGGTCTGCGTCACTGATTGGCGATCGGCGTGCCGCGGACGCATGCCGATACGCGCGGCTGAGGCTGAAAAACGTGACGCCCGCCAAGGAATTTCCCGAATCGGTGGCGCGGCGCACCGCGACCCCGCTACCGGCGGGCACCTCACCGTTGGCGCTCGCGCCAACCTTGCTCCGCGATGCCCGAGCGGACGCGCCGCGGAACACCCGGCTCAGCGGCGGAGCGAGCTCTTCTTCGCGAGCGCCTGCAGCGCCGGGTAGGTATAACGGTGGACACCGCGCCGGCCGAAGCGCGCCGCGCTCAGCATCGCCTGCGCCACGGTGCGGGCGGGGATCCCGCGATAGCGTTCAAGCGGGCCGAGCAACAGCGGGTTGACAACCGGCATCGCAAGGCGCGCGAAAGCCTCGAGCGGGCGCAGCTCGGCACGCGATCCGAGGAGCAACGCGGGTTGCATGATGTCGAGCGAGCTGAACCGAACGGTCTCGAGTGCGCGCTCCATCTCGCCCTTGACGCGCAGGTAGAAGTTCTTGTGCTGCAAGTCCGCCCCGACGGCCGAGACGACGATGAATCGCCTGGCCTGCGCCGCGAGCGCGGCCCGGGCGAAAGCGACGACCATGTCAAGATCGATCTTGCGGAATGCGGCTTCCGAACCCGCTGCCTTGAGCGTCGTACCGAGGCAGCAGAAAGCGTCGTGACAGGTGAAGGCTTTCAACTCGCTTTCCAGGCGCTCGAAGTTAACGATGCGATTTGCAAGCCGCGCGTGTTCGCGCGGTAGCGGCCGGCGCGAGAGCGCGTAGACGCGCGTATAATCCGGCGCGGCGAGCAGCAGTTCGACGAGCTGCGACCCGACCAGACCGTTCGCTCCGGCGACGAGTGCGATCCGGCCGGCTTGGCCCTGCTGCTTTGGCTCCTCTGCCATCCGCACACTCTAATGGCAGGCAGCGGAGAACCTCAAGCGAGAGGCACGCCGCCCGCAAGACCGTTGGTCTCCGCAGCGGTATGCTGCCCGCCCAGCCGCAGCGCCGCTTCGCAGTTGAGGCCACGAACATGATGAAGAGCAGGCTCGCGATGTTGTTCGGATTCATATGCGTTTCGCTGCTCGCGTACACCGTGTACGCGTCGGCCCAGCAGCCCGTGTGGCAATGGTCCGGGCTGACGCGGCCGCCCGATCACTGGTGGACGATTGCCACGCTGATGGACGCCTATTACGGTTTCATTACTTTTTACGTCTGGGTGCATTACAAAGAAACGCGCGCAACCGTCCGCATCGGCTGGTTCCTTGCCATCATGCTGCTCGGGAATATGGCGATGTCCAGCTACGTGCTGCGGCAGTTGTGGCGGCTGCGGCCCGGAGAAACGATGGGCGATCTGCTCTGCGCGCGCAATGCCTGACGCCCGATGACCGCTCCTTCGAATCGCGGACACCGGTCGTGAGCGCATGGCTGCGACAGCGCCTGGTCGAACCCATCCTCGCGCTGCTGAGGCAGGGCATTACGCCCGAGAAGCTCGCACTGAGCCTCGCATTCGGGCTCGGGCTCGGCATCTTCCCCGTGCTCGGCGTTTCCACCGTGTTGTGCACGTTTGCGGCCATCTTCCTGCGCATGAACCTGCCGGCCATCCAGTTGATCAATTACGCCGCGTCGCCGGCGCAGTTGCTGCTCATCATTCCCTTCGTCCGCGTCGGCGAACACCTGGTGGGCGCCGCGCCGCAGCCGCTGTCGATCCAGGCGGGGCTTGCGCTGCTCGCCCAGGGCGCGCTCCGGGCAGTGCAGGTTCTCGGTGACGCCATCGTGCATGCGGCGATCGGCTGGCTCGTCACCGGGCCCATTCTTATCTATGTCCTGTATCGCCTGTTCAGGCCGCTGCTGCAGAAAACCGCACAGTCGATGCGCTCGGCCTAAGCGCTGCGTCCTCCACGACCGCCGGTAGTGCACGGGTTGCGGCGGCCGGGTTGCGCCAAAGTCGTGCACTCGGGGTATCATGATCCGCGCCGATTTTCCGCTCTAGTTCCAGCGCAACCCGGGCTCCGGACCAGGCGCTGAAACCGCGTGGGGGTAATCACCTGCATCGGTCACGATTATTGCGCAGCACGGGACATGCGCTCACGAGCCGCGACGGATCTCGTCCCGCTGTCCCTGCGGGACCCGCCGGGACCGGCGCGCGGCGCACGCCTTCGTGGTACTCACGGGTAGTCTGTGTCGTCCTGGCGGTCTGCGTCGCGGATGCCGCGCAGGCGGTGACCGATGCGGAACGCATCCAGGTGTATCGCGAATTCCGTGCGTTGTTCGACGCGCGTCGTTACGCGGACGCGCTGCCGGCTGCGGAACGCCTGGTCGCGATGACCGAGGAACAGTACGGCGCTGACGATCGGGCGCTGGTCAACCCGCTGACCAATGTCGGCACGACGCTCTACCGGCTCGGTAAGTACGAACAGGCCGAGCAGCCGTACCAGCGCAGCGTGAAGATCATGGAAGCGAAGGCGTCCACGACGGACCGGCAGCTGCTGCGGCCCCTGCACGGCCTCGGCCTGAGCTACCTGGCGGCCGGCACTTACGGGCCCGCGGCGACCACGCTCAAGCACGTCGTCGATCTCAGCCGCAACATCGACGGATTGTTCAACGTCGAGCAGTTGCCGCTCATCAGGCCGCTGATCGCCAGCTATATCGGGCTCGATCGGCTACAGGAGGCGGAAAAGGAGCATCAGTACGCCTTGCGCGTGGCCGAGACCGCGTACGGACACGACGACGCGCGGCTGATCGGACCGCTCGACTTCTATGCGCGGTGGTTCGAGTACGTCGGCCGCTACACCACTGCGCGGGCCGTGCACGCCAGGGCGCTGACGATCGCGGAGCGCACCTCCGGACCGGGTAGCCTCGCCACCGTGGAAGCGTTACGCGGCATCGCGCGCAGCTATCGGCTCGAGTTCCTCAACGGAGCCGAGGCTGGCGCGGAATCCGCACAGCCCAGCGACCCGTTTGCGCCTGGCCAGCAGCTAGCGCCGCCCACTGCGAACGTCGAGCGGTTGAATGCCAACGGCGAGCGCGCGCTGCGAGCGGCGACCGAGGCACTGCGCCGGGCGAACCCGCCCGATCATCGCCGCCAGGGCGAGACGCTGCTCGAGCTCGGCGACTGGTATCTGATTGCGGATGCCGCCAACAAGGCTTACGAGTCGTACCGGCTCGCCTGGAAGGAACTGGACGCCGCGGGCGCCGTCGACCTCGCGCGCGACCCGCGCCAGCTTGCCTATCATGCGCCCGTCGGCGCCGCGAGCCGCTTCCGCGGCAGCGATATCGATGAATACGACGAACGCTATGTCGAGTTGCGCTTCACGGTCAAGCGCGATGGCACGACGGCCGGCATCGTCACGGCCTCGAGCACGGCGCCCGTGACCCAGGAAAAGAACGTGCAGGCGGCAATGCGCAGAGCGCGCTACGCGCCGCGACTCGTTGCCGGCGAGGCAGTCGACGCGCCCGACGTGGTGTGGCGGGAGCGCATGCTCGTGAAGAAGCCGCCTGAGAAGAAGTAGCGCGCCTGCCGATGGTCAAAGCCCCTGCAATCGTGATTGCTCACCGCGGCGCGAGCGGCTACCTGCCCGAGCACACGCTCGCGACTTATTTCATGGGGGCCGAGCAGCAGGCCGATTTTCTCGAGCCGGACCTGGTAATGACGCGCGATGGAGTACTCGTCGCCCGCCATGAGAACGAGATTTCGACTACGACGGACGTCGCGACGCATCCCGAGTTCGCGGAACGACGCACGACTAAGACGGTCGATGGCGTCGAGTTGAGCGGGTGGTTCACCGAGGACTTCACGCTCGTGGAACTCAAACGCCTGCGGGCCCGCGAACGCCTGCCGGAGCTGCGGCCGGCGAATGCGCGTTTCGACGGCATGTTCGCGGTCCCTACCTTCGACGAGGTGCTGGAGCTTGCGAAGTCGATCGATCGCCTGAGGCTCGAGCGCGCGCGGGCGCACGGCGCCGCGCCGCCCCCACCGATCGGCGTCTACCCGGAAACCAAGCATCCCAGTTATTTCGCACAGCTCGGACTCGCGATGGAGCGCGGCGTGATCGATGCGCTCGAGCGGCACGGATTTGGCCCAGACGGTTCGCCCGCCTTCATCCAGTCGTTCGAGGTCGCAAACCTGAAGGCGTTGCGCGGCATGACGCGACTGCCGCTGATTCAGCTGATCGAGCCGGAGGGCCGGCCGTTCGACTTTACGGCGAGTGGCGATTCCCGGACCTACGCTGATCTGCTCACGCCCGCGGGTCTGGCCGGAATCCGTGCTTATGCGAACGGCATCGGTGTACCGAAATCGACCGTGCTACGCGTCGCGGACGGCGTTGCGGCCCTGGAGCCGACACAGTTGGTTGCTGACGCGCACGCGGCCACCCTGCTGGTACACGTCTGGACGTTTCGCGCAGAGAACTATTTCCTGCCGACGCATTTACGGCACGGCTCGGACCTGCGCCAGCACGGTGATCTCGCCGCAGAGCTTGGCGCGGCGCTCGCCGCGGGGATAGATGGCTTCTTTGCCGACCAGCCGGATCTCGGCGTTGCCATTCGCGCCAGCGCCGCGGGGCGCTGAACTCCGACGCTGACGCACCGGCGTCTAACTGCGCCTCGATACCGGCGTTGTGGTTACGGG
>JBAVOB010000295.1:0-4725 GCA_049691655.1 Steroidobacteraceae bacterium
GCTGTACCTCGAGCTGAATCTGCTGCGCCACTTCGTCGCGACGCGCAACGGCCTGGCGCGCGACGGCACGTGCCGCGCGCACCCGCGCCCGGTCGCCGCCTCCGTCGAACAACTTCCAGCTGAGTAGTAGTGAGATCGTGCTGAAATTGCGGCCACGGCCGAATTCGTAGCGCTCGCCCTGGGTGCCGCCGTCGACGCCGAGCGCTAGTGTTGGCCAGAGCGCGGAGCGGGCGGCCTGCGCCTGGAATTCGCTCGCGCGCACGCCGGAGGCGCTCTGCTGGATCTCCGGGCGATTGGCGAGGGCCGCCGCGCGCAGCGCGGCGAGATCGGCGGTCGCGCCGGAGATCTCGCTGTCGATCTGCGCCGGCTCGAGCGTGGTGCCGAGATCCCGGCTGAGCAGGAAATTGAGATAACTCTGCGCCTGCGCACGGCCGTTCTCGGCTTCGCGTCGCTCCTGTTCGACTGCGAGCAGCTCGGCCCGGGCGCGCAGCACCTGGTCCTGGGTGACCTTGCCGTTGCGGAACAGGGAATCGTTCACGCGCAGGTTCTCCTGCAGCAGGGCGACACTCGATTCGACGATCGCGATGGTCTTGTGCGCCTGCAGCCAGTCGAGATACGCCACCGTGATGTCGCGCTTCAGCCGCCGACCGAGTGCGAGGCGGGCAGACTCGCTGGAATCGACCAGGGCGCGCTCGGCGCGCACAGCCGCGGGAATCGCCGGCGCGAAGATCGGTTGGCGCACGGTGATCCGCGTGTCCTGTTCTCGTTCGCGTACCAGTGGGAAGGAGATGTTGTCGATCTGCTGGAATTCGGCCGGCCGGCCTTGCGCGACGAGCAACTGGTTCAAGGTCGTATACACGGGATTGAGCAGATCGCCGGTCGGAATCTCAATCTGGCGGCCGCCGTCCGCGCGCGTGTAGCGCGCTTCGAGTGCAAGTTGCGGGAAAAACCGTGCCCGTGCGGCATCCAGGGCGGCCACGCTGCGGTCCACCTCCAGCGATTGAGCGCGTAACGCGAGGTTGGTGCGCAGTCCCTCGCGTACCAAGGCGTCAATTGCCTCGCCCACGGGGGGTAATTCGTCGGGGAGCGCCTTCCCCGCGACCATGCCGGCCGCGAGCAGGGTCAGCGCGCGGAAGCGTCGGCTCGTCGGGTTGCGGAGGATCGGTGACATGATCTGGGACCGACTGCGCAGGTCAGGGCGCCGGGGCGAGTGACCGCCTCGCCATGGCGAGTGCCGTGTTGACGAGCTGTTCCATCGTCACCCCGCGGTGTGCCATCACGTTTGCCTTGGTCGAAGCGAGCTGGATGACGCCGTGCATGAAGCCCCAAAGCGTCACCGCCACGAGGTCCGCCGGCTCGACGTCCTGCCGGATCGAACCGTCGGCGATCCCGGCATGGATCGATGCCACCATCGCCCGGTGCACCGCATCGCCACGCATCAGGCACGCGCTCTCGTTGGCGACGGCTTCCAGCCCGTCCGAGGCCTGCGATTCGAACAGGGCAAGCGCTTCGAAATGCACCGGGAATTCCTGCGAGAAGGCGACGTAGGTGCGGCCCATCGCCTCGATCTGGTCGATGCCGAGCGCGTGCTGGCGCGCCGCCTCCTCGAAGCGCTCCTGGAGCCGTTCGAGCGCGCGCTCGATCAGGGCGAACAGCAGGTCGCCCTTGTCCTCGAAGTAGACGTAGAGGAGCGCTCGCGAGAGGCGCGCCTGCCGCGCGACCAGGTCCATCGTCATCGCGTCGATGCCGACCGCTGCGGCTACGGCTTCCGCCGCGTCGATGATCTCGGCGCGGCGCCGATCCTTCTCCTCGAGTCTGCGCGCGGCAATGTGGCTCATGTCCAGCGATCCTAGGCCGCATTCTGACGTCGTGTCAATAACTGAACCTATGTCCAGTTACTGGGCACGAACAGAAGCACTGGCTCAAATCGCGAGACAGTAAACTAAAAATATCGCCTATTGATGCACAGACGGATCAGATTGAGGGCGAGCGGGCCCATGAGCATCAGCGTTCGAGCAGCCCTCACAGGCGTCGACGAGCGTCGGGCCGCGGGAATGCTGGCGTTGTCCAGCCACCCGGCCCACCACGCGCCCGAGCGCGGGATTGAACGCCGAGATGGCTGCGAGCACGCCGCTGACCAGTGCGCGCGGCAACACGCGGCCGGCAGCGAACAGCGCGCTCAGCAGGACGAGCAGGATCACGAGCGCGGCCTGCACGAATCAGCCTCCCGCGAGCGCGAGCGCCGCGCGATACACGATGAACGAGGCCGCGTAGGCCATCGCGAACAGGTACGCCGCCATGATGATCGGATAGCGCCAGGAATTCGTCTCGCGTTTCACCACGGCGAGCGTCGAGAGGCACTGCGGCGCGAACACATACCAGGTGATCAGCGACAGCGCCGTCGCGAAACTCCACGACCGCGCAAGGATGGGCACGAGCGCGCCGCTGATCTCGCTATTTCCGCCGGAGAGCGCATAGACGGTGCCGAGCGCGCCGACCGCCACTTCGCGCGCGGCCAGTCCGGGGACGAGCGCGATGGCGATCTGCCAATTGAAACCGATCGGCGCGAACAACGCTTCGAGCGCCCGGCCGAGCATGCCCGCGAAGCTGTATTGAATCGCGGGACCGGTCGCGCCGCCGGGCGGCGCGGGGAAGCTCGAGAGAAACCACAGCAGGATCATCAGCGACAGAATGATGCCGCCCACCCGTTCGATGAAGATGCGCGCGCGCTCCCACAGGCCCGTGACCAGGTTCGGCACATTCGGCCACTTGTACTCGGGCAGCTCGAGGAGCAGCGGATGGTCGTCGCCGCGCATCACCGTGTGTTTGAGCACCAACGCCACCGCCAGCGCGCTCGCCACGCCCACGGCATAGAGCGCGAACAGCATCAGCCCCTGCAGGTTGAACGGACCGACGGATGTGCGCGGCACGAAGGCGCTCATGAGCAGCGCGTACACCGGCAGTCGCGCCGAGCATGTCATGAGCGGCGCAATCATGATCGTCGCGAGTCGATCACGCGCGGCGGGAATGGTGCGGGTGGCCATGATGCCCGGGACGGCGCACGCAAAGCTCGACAGCAGCGGGATGAAGGCGCGACCCGAGAGCCCGACGCGGCCCATCAGCCGGTCGAGCAGGAACGCCGCGCGCGGCAGGTAGCCCGAATCCTCGAGCGCGAGGATAAACAGGAACAGGATCAGGACCTGCGGCAGAAACACAATCACGCTGCCCACGCCGGCGATGACGCCATCGATGAGGAGGCTGCGCAGCGGGCCCTCGTCGAGGAGTGCGGCAATGAGCTGACCTGTCCTGCCGACGCCCGCACTGATCAGCGCCATCGGCCACCTTGCCCAGCTGAAGACCGCCTGGAACATGAAAAACAGCACGGCGGCGAGTACCAGCGGTCCGATCACGGGGTTGAGCACTGCGGCATCGAGCCGCGCCAGGACCCGCTCCCGCGGCGGCACGCGATAGCCTATGCGGTCGAGAATGCGGCGCACCTCGGCGTGCGTCGCTTCGATGTCCGCACGCGTCGGTTCCCGCAGCTCGATGCGGCCCGGATGCGGCCCGATGCTGAGTTCGTCGAGCTTCTCGACGAGCGCGCGCTCGCCGCCGGCACGGATCGCGACGGTTTCGACGACGGGGATTCCCAGTGCCTCCTCGAGCTGCGCGCGATCGAGGCCGAAATTGCGGCGATGCGCGAGATCGCTCATGTTCAGCGCGATCACCAGCGCGCGGCCAAGCCGCTTGAGATCGAGCACCAGCCGCAGGTTGAGCCCCAGGTTGGTCGCATCCACGACACATACCAGCAGGTCGGGCGGCGGCTCGGACGCGTGCCGGCCGAGGACGACGTCGCGCGCGATCGCCTCGTCGATCGAGGTGGCCTGCAGGCTGTACGCGCCGGGCAGATCGAGCACCCGGTACCGCCGGCCGGTCGCCGGACTGGTGAAGGTGCCTTCCTTGCGCTCGACCGTGACGCCCGGGTAGTTGGCAACCTTGTGGCGGCTGCCGGTAAGACGGTTGAACAGGGCAGTCTTACCGCTGTTCGGCACACCTATGAGCGAGATGCGGGGCCCGTCAGCTGCTATGGACTCGGTCATGGCAGGTTCCGCCGCGGCAGGACCGTCCGCGGCCAAAATCAGTTGGTCTGCGCGAGCGCATCCCAGGGCGCGCGGGCGGGCAGGTCGAGCTGCACCGCGATCGACGCCGCTTCGCGCCGCCGCAACGCGAGCGTCGTCGAGCCGATGCGCACGACGATCGGATCGCGGCCCGGCCAGGCTTCCGCGAGCACTTCGAAGCGCTCGCCGTGGACGAATCCGAGCTCCGCGAGCCTCAGCTCCAAAGCGCTGTCCCCCGCACGGTCGTTGCGTATACCTTGCACCACTCCACAAGCCCCTCTCGAGAGGCCCGCAAGCCGGCAATCGTTGGGGGCAGGATTCGACATGAGCATGCTCCAATACCGCGATTTCGATGCAAACACAAATAAGAACCATTTGCAATCAGGGACATAATCGCGGAGCCGATCGATGACCCGGTGGCTTCTCTCGTTGGGCTTTTGCATTGCAGCATTTGCGGTCTGCAGCGCGCGCAGTGCCGTGCAGACCGGAACCCTCGTTCGCGATGATCGGGGAGCCCCGGTTCGCCTGACCGGCCCGGCCAGGCGCATCGTCAGCATCGCCCCCGGCGCCACGGAAATGCTGTTTGCCGCGGGAGCGGGCGATCGCGTGG
>JBAVOB010000296.1:0-1773 GCA_049691655.1 Steroidobacteraceae bacterium
CCTTGTGCGCCAGCATCGGTCCGCGCACGCAGTCCCCGACTGCCCAGATTCCTGGCGCACCGGTGCGGCACTCGTCGTCCACGCTGATGAAACCGCGCTCATCGAGCGCAACGCCCGTACCTGGCGCGAGCAGGTCGCGGGTGAACGGCCGCCGGCCGATCGACACCACGAGCGTGTCGACGCTGATCGACTGTGCAGCGCCCTGGCCGTCGGTAAAGGCTACGTCGACCGCCGTCCCCCTGACCACAGCTCCCGTGACCTTGGTGCCGAGCCGGACATCGAGCCCGAGTTTCTTGAAGTGCCGCAGCGCCTCTCTCGCCAACTGCTGATCCGCGATCGCGAGAAAGTCGGGCAGCGCCTCGAGGACGATGACCTCGGACCCGAGCCTGCGCCAGACGCTCCCAAGCTCGAGACCGATGACCCCGGCACCGATGACCCCGAGCCGCTTCGGCACCGCGGCGAGCTCGAGCGCATCCCAGGAATCGATGATGTACGTGCCGTCGAACGGCGCGCTGCGCAGCGGCGTCGGCTCCGAACCGGACGCGAGGACGACGTGCTGCGCCTGCAGCTCGCGCCGGGTTCCGTCGTGTGCGGTGAATTCGACGCGCCGCTCGGGCAGTAGTTTCCCGTGACCCTGGAGCGGGGTCACGCCCGCAGCCTTGAACAGCGCCATGATGCCTGCGGTCATGGTCTTCACGACGGACGCGCGGCGTTTCTGCATCGCCGCGAGATCTACTGCGACGCTCACCTTGAGACCGTGCGCAGCGAACTCATGCTGCGCGCGGTGTAACAACTCCGTCGACTCCAGCATTGCCTTCGACGGAATACAGCCGGCGTTGAGGCAGGTGCCACCGAACGCGGCGCCGCCATCGCGGTTCTTCCACTCGTCGACGCAAGCGACCCGCAGCCGATTCTGCGCGGCGCGGATGGCGGCCGGGTATCCCGCGGGTCCGCCGCCGATGACGACGACGTCAAACTCTTCTGCCATGAATTACGACCTAACCATGCCGCACGCGCCGTCAGATGCCGAGCAGCATGCGACTCGGATCCTCGAGGCATTCCTTGACGGCGACCAGGAACTGCACCGCCTCGCGGCCATCGATGATGCGGTGATCGTAGGTGAGCGCGAGATACATCATCGGGCGCACGACCACCTGTCCGTCCACGACCACCGGGCGCTCCTGGATCTTGTGCATTCCGAGAATCGCGCTCTGCGGCGCATTCACAATGGGCGTCGACATCAGCGATCCGAACACACCGCCATTGGTGATCGTAAACGTGCCGCCGGTGAGATCTTCGAGCCCGATCGAACCGTCGCGGGCACGAGCCGCGTAGGCACCGATCTCCTTCTCGATGTCTGCAAACGTCTTGAGGTCGGCATCGCGCACGACCGGCACCATCAGTCCGCGGTCGGTCGAAACCGCGACCCCGATATCGTAGAACTCGTGGTAGACGATATCCGTGCCATCGACCGCGGCATTGACGACCGGGAAGCGGCGCAGCGCCTCGATACTCGCCTTGACGAAGAACGACATGAAGCCGAGCTTCACGCCCTGCTCCTTCTCGAAGCGCTCCTTGTAGCGCGAGCGCAGCTCCTGCACGGCCTGCAGATCCACTTCGTTGAACGACGTGAGCAACGCCTGCATCGATTGCGCCTGGACCATGCGCTCGGCGATGCGCTGGCGCAGCCGCGTCATGGCAACTCGCTGCTCGACGCGAGCTGCGCGCCCGCCCTGTGCGGGCGCTCGACCTACGGCAGGCGCGGCGCCCGGC
>JBAVOB010000297.1:0-2605 GCA_049691655.1 Steroidobacteraceae bacterium
GATCGAGCTGTGCGCGCACGCTCGGGAGGCTCCGCAGGCTGGCCAGATCCGCAAGGCTCAGCTCCAAGCGGCGAAATATCCGGTCGAGCGTGTCATTGCGGCCGACGATGACCTCGATCGACGCCGGGCCGATCGCGGCGCCGGCCTGGGCCACGCGCCGGTGTGCAGGTCCGCTCGCGGCCGCATCGGCGGTCGCGTCGGGCTCCACGTCCGGAACGAGGGCGTCCCCGCGAAACCACGCGAATGCGGCCAGGGCGCAGGCGAGCAGCTGCAGCCAGAGCGTGCGGGACGCGGACGGGCCGGTGAGCAGGCCCGCTCGGATCGGCTGGGGCATGGCGGACAGTCGCGGCAACGAAAGGACCTTCAAAGCTACCGGCGACGCGGCAGGGGGTCAACGCGCAACCGCCGCTTCTGTGACCACGGCTGAGCCCGGGCTGCCAAGCATACTGGGTTTCCGTACAGTCCGAGCGGCCGCCGTGGTGCTCGCGGTTCCCGGCCGGGCGAGGACATACTCACCCAATGCCGTCAGTCGAAGAACAGATACTCGAGCTGCAGCGAGGTGCCCAGGAGCTCATCAGCGAGGCCGCGCTGCGCCGCAAGCTCCAACGGGGCAAGCCGCTGATCGTGAAGACGGGCTTTGACCCGACCGCGCCCGACCTGCATCTCGGACACACCGTGCTCGTCAACAAGATGCGCCAGTTCCAGCAGCTCGGTCACGAGGTGGTGTTCCTGATCGGCGATTTTACGGGGCTGATCGGCGATCCTTCGGGCCGCAACGCGACGCGGCCGCGACTCACGCCCGAGGAGGTGCAGGCGAATGCACGCACCTATGAGCAGCAGATCTTCAAGATTCTCGATCGCGCCCGGACGCGCATCGATTTCAACTCGCGCTGGATGGGTGCGATGAACGCGGCCGGCCTGATCGAAATCGCCGCCAAGCACACCGTGGCGCGCATGCTCGAGCGCGATGATTTCGCGCGGCGGTACAAATCCGGGCAACCGATCTCGGTGCACGAATTCCTGTATCCGCTCGTGCAGGGTTACGATTCCGTCGCGCTGCGCGCCGACGTCGAACTCGGCGGCACCGACCAGAAATTCAACCTGCTCGTCGGTCGGCAGTTGCAGGAAGCCTATGGCCAGGAGCCGCAGGTCGTGCTCACCACGCCGCTCCTCGAGGGTCTCGACGGCGTGCAGAAGATGTCGAAGTCGCTCGGCAACTATGTAGGCATCACCGAAGCGCCCGAGGCGATGTTCGGCAAGCTCATGTCGATCTCGGACGAGCTGATGTGGCGCTACTTCGAGCTGCTGAGTTTCCGCTCGCTCGGCGACATCGCGTCTCTCAGGCGCGCCGTCGTCGAGGGGCGCAACCCGCGTGACGCGAAATTCGATCTCGCCATCGAGATCGTCGACCGCTTTCACGGTGCGGGGGCGGGGTCCCGGGCACGCGACGAGTTCATAGCGCGCTTCCAGCAGGGCCAGCTCCCGCAGGCGATCGACACGATCACGATTGCGACCGCTGGCACGCCGCAACGCCTCGCGAACGTCCTGAAGAGCGCCGGGCTCGTGACCAGCACTTCCGACGGTAACCGCATGATTGATCAGGGGGCGGTGCGCGTGGGCCGCAGCGCCGAATCGCTCGAGAAGGTGACCAGTCGCGACCACGGCCTCGAGCCCGGCCGGTACCTGCTGCAGGTGGGCAAGCACAAGTTCAAGTGGGCGGTGCTGAGCCGCGATTAGAGCCGCGAGCCCCGGCCCGGCGCGTCGCGGACGTGTCAGAGATTTTGTCTTTAAGAATCAACGAACTAAGAATATGCCGAGGCGGGAGCCGTGCAGCGTTGACAGCCTCCTGCCGAACCCTATAATGCGCCCCCTCACTCACGCATAGCCCGCGCGGTTCTCGCGGCGGGTCGTAAGTGTTTGGTGCGATTGAGACGGAATAAGGCGCAGGCCTATAATTCCGCCCCCTTCTTCGGCCCTTTTGCGGCCGAAGTGCTCTTTAAAAATTCGGTAGGTAATTTGTGTGGGGACTCGCGTCGATGTGTCCTTTGGATGCAAAAACCGAGTAACCGAAAGTCCAGCGATGGGCCTTTGGATGCTCTTGTTTGAAGATTAAGACCTTTAAGTGAAGAGTTTGATCCTGGCTCAGATTGAACGCTGGCGGCGTGCCTAACACATGCAAGTCGAGCGGTAACAGGCGTAGCAATACGTGCTGACGAGCGGCGAACGGGTGAGCAATACTTCGGAATCTGCCTTGTAGTGGGGACTAACCAGCCGAAAGGTTGGCTAATGCCGCATACGCCCTTCGGGGGAAAGCGGGGGATCGCAAGACCTCGCGCTATTGGATGAGCCGAAGCCGGATTAGCTAGTTGGTAGGGTAACGGCCTACCAAGGCGACGATCCGTAGCTGGTCTGAGAGGACGACCAGCCACACTGGGACTGAGACACGGCCCAGACTCCTACGGGAGGCAGCAGTGGGGAATATTGGACAATGGGGGCAACCCTGATCCAGCAATGCCGCGTGTGTGAAGAAGGCCTGCGGGTTGTAAAGCACTTTCAGTGGAGAAGAAAAGCTCGGGATTAATACCCCCGGGTCTTGACGTTATCC
>JBAVOB010000298.1:0-2720 GCA_049691655.1 Steroidobacteraceae bacterium
GGGTGTACCTGTGCGGTGGGGTCGGCCGCGGCAAGACCTGGCTCATGGACCTTTTTTTCCAAAGCTTGCCGCTTCAGGGGAAGCGCCGCCGCCATTTTCACCGTTTCATGCACGACGTTCACCGCGAGCTGGGGAAGCTGCGCAAGCAGGCTGCTCCGCTCGAGACGATCGCCGATCGAATCGCCGCCGACCTCCAGGTACTCTGCTTCGATGAACTGTGCGTCGCGGACATTGCGGACGCGATGCTGCTGGCCGGGCTGTTGCGCGCACTCATCGAGCGCGGGGTCACGCTGGTGATCACGTCGAACACGCCGCCGCGGGGACTCTACCCGGACGGGCTACAGCGGCAGCAATTCGTTCCGGCCATCGCGCTGCTCGAGCAGCACGCCGAGGTCGTGGCGCTCGATGGCGGGATCGATTATCGCCTGCGGCAACTTACCCGGGCACCTATCTACCTGGACGCTACGGACGCCACGACGCCGCACAGGCTCGCGCAATATTTCACGACGCTCGCCGATGGCGCTGAGGCGCGTCTCGAACCACTCAGGATCGCCGGCCGCAGGATCGCCGTCGTGCGCGAGAGCGACAACGTGGTCTGGTTCGATTTCGCGGCGCTCTGCGCCGGCCCACGCAGCCAGGACGACTATATCGAGATCGCGCGCGAGTATCAGTCGGTCATCGTGGCCGGCGTCCCGGTGTTCGACGAAGCGTCGAACAACGAGGCACGGCGCTTCATCGCACTCGTGGATGAGCTTTACGACCATTCCGCGAACCTGGTCGTGGCGGCCGCCGCCGCGCCGGCTGCGCTGTATCGCGGCGACCGCCTGGTCCGGGATTTTCAGCGCACCGCGAGCCGCCTCGTCGAAATGCAGAGCGAGGAATACCTCGCCCGCGGGCATCGCGCCTGACGCTGCACCACGGCGCGACCTGTCATCGGCCGTCGCGCGCGCGGCCGGCGCCTGCCTTCATTCCCGGTCAGGCTGGTTTTCGGGCGCCGCGGCCCGAAACGCCTCGATCTCGTTGCAGGCCTGTTCAATGCGGGCGACCGTCGGGAACTGCGCCACGTCCACCCCGAAACGCCGCGATGAGTAGCACTGCGGCACCAGACAACAGTCGGCGAGGGTCGGCCGGATGCCGTGACTGTAGCGGCCCGTCGCGGATTCTCCGGCAAGGCGCACCTCGATCGCAGTCAGACCACGCGTGATCCACTCCAGATACCAGGCCCGGAGCTGAGCGTCGTCGAGCCCGCAGACGCGCTGCAGATACTGCGTCACCGAGACATTCTGCAGCGGTTGCACATCGCTCGCGATGATGTGGGCGAGACTGCGCACGCGTGCACGTCCCGCCGCATCCGTCGGCAGAAGCGGCGCGGCGGGAAAAATCTCGTCAAGGTATTCCAGAATCGCGAGCGACTGGGTGACGATGCGCCCGTCGTGCACCAGCGTCGGCACGCGCGCCTGCGGATTCACGGCACGATAGGCGTCCGCATGCTGCTCACCGCCAGCGCGCATGAGATGAACCGGCCGCGTCTCGTAGTCGAGACCCTTGAGGTTCAAAGCGATGCGGACGCGATACGCGGCCGAGCTGCGCCAGTAGGTATAGAGCGTGAGCATGCGGTAGCGCCGTGGGCGCGGATCAGAGCACGCCGCGGCGCATCTGGTCCAGCTCGATGGACTCGAAGAGTGCGCGGAAGTTGCCTTCACCGAACCCCTCGTTCCCCTTGCGCTGAATGAGCTCGAAGAAAATCGGCCCGATCACATTTTGCGTAAAGATCTGCAGCAGGATCCCCTCGCCGCTTGCGGCGTTGCCATCGATCAGGATGCGCCGCCGGCGCAACTCCTCGAGTTTTTCCTGGTGTCCCGTGACGCGCGCGGTCACGCCCTCGTAATACGTATCCGGCGTATCCTGGAAGATCACACCCCGTGCGCGCAGCCGATCGACCGCCGCGTAAATGTCCCGGGCCGCGAGGGCGATGTGTTGAATTCCTTCACCGCGGTAGAGGTGCAGATACTCCTCGATCTGCGACTTGTCATCCTGCGATTCGTTGATCGGAATTCGGATCTTGCCGCAGGGGCTGGTCATCGCGCGCGACAGCAATCCGGTCTTCTTGCCCTCGATGTCGAAGTAACGGATCTCCCGGAAACCGAACAGGTGCTCGTAGAAACCAGACCAGCGATTCATGTTGCCGCGCTGCACGTTATGCGTCAGGTGATCGATGTAGAGAAGCCCGGGATCGGCGACCGGCCCGGGAGCGCTCACCGGGCGGAAATCCACGTCATAGATGGAGCGATCGCCGTAGCGGTCGACCAGGTAGATGAGCGAGCCGCCGATGCCGCCGATCGCCGGAATATTCAGCTCCATCGGGCCGACCGGCGTCTGGAACGGTTCGGCGCCCAGCTCAACGGCGCGGCGCAGCGCGAAGGCGGCGTCCGCCACGCGGAATGCCATGGCGCAGGCGCACGGGCCGTGCTGCCGGGCAAATCGCTGGGCGAACGAATCGGCTTCCGCGTTGATGATGAAGTTGATGTCGCCCTGTCGGTGCAACGTGACGTTTTTGCTACGATGCCGGGCGACCACCGGGAAGCCCATGCGCTCGAACAGGGAACGCAACAGGTCTGGTTCGGGCGCGGCATACTCGACGAATTCGAAGCCGTCGGTGCCCATCGGATTCGCAAACGCCGTCATGCTAGACTCCCGACCGCAGGCCAATTGGTTACAAT
>JBAVOB010000299.1:0-9136 GCA_049691655.1 Steroidobacteraceae bacterium
GTGCGATGCTGTTGACGAAGCTCATCGTGCGAAAGAAATCGCGGAACTTGAATTCGCGCCGCAGCGACTTCGCGTCGGCGGCGAGCCGCCAGCCGGGCGCAAGCTCGCGCAGCATCCGCTCGCAGTCCGCGCGCGGGAGCGGCGGCACCTTGCCTTCGCAGGGCACGCACCTGCGAGCGCCCAGGCCCGTCGCGCCACTGCCCGGGCGGCGGCGGCTGGATCTTGCGCTTGCCATCAGGCCTCCCTGCGCGTGTAGCGACGCGCGACGTACCGCTCGACCAGCGCCTGGAATTCCTCGGCGATGCGCTCGCCCTTCAGCGTGACCGTCTTCTCGCCATCCTCGTAGACCGGCGCGACAGGGCGCTCGCCCGTTCCCGGCAGGCTGATGCCGATGTTGGCGTGCTTGCTCTCGCCCGGGCCGTTGACCACGCAGCCCATCACGGCGACGGTCAGGTCCTCGACGCCCGCATAGCGCGCGCGCCACTGCGGCATGCGCTCGCGCAGGTGCGACTGGATCTGCTGCGCAAGCTCCTGGAAATAGGTACTGGTGGTGCGGCCGCACCCCGGACACGCCACCACCATCGGCGTGAATGAGCGCAGGCCCATCGTCTGCAGGATTTCCTGGGCCACGACGACCTCGCGCGTCCGGTCGCCGTTCGGTTCCGGAGTGAGCGATACCCGGATCGTGTCGCCGATGCCTTCCTGCAGCAGCACCGCCATGCCGGCAGTCGAGGCCACGATGCCCTTCGAGCCCATCCCGGCCTCGGTGAGACCGAGGTGCAGCGGATAGTCGCAGCGGCGCGCGAGATCGCGATAGATCGAGATGAGGTCCTGCACGCCACTCACCTTGGCGCTGATGATGATCGCATCGTGCGCGAGCCCGAGTTCCTCGGCGCGTGCGGCGCTCTGCAGTGCCGAGACCACGATCGCCTCGCGGGTCACCTCCTCGGCGGCGCGCGGCGCGGCGCGCTGCGCATTCTCGTCCATCAGCCGCGTCAGCAGATCCTGATCGAGGCTGCCCCAGTTGACGCCGATGCGCACCGTTCGCCGATGCCGGCAGGCCACCTCGATCATCTCGGCGAACTGCGGATCGCGCTTCGAGCCGCGCCCGACGTTGCCCGGATTGATGCGCAGTTTCGCCAGCGCTTCGGCGCAGGCCGGGTGCGCCTTGAGGAGCTTGTGCCCGTTGAAATGGAAGTCGCCGATGAGCGGCACGCGGATGCCGCGCGCGTCGAGCCGCTCGCGGATGTGCGGCACGGCGGCGGCGGCCGCCTCGGTGTTCACCGTGAGGCGCACGAGCTCCGACCCGGCGCGCGCCAGGTCCGCGACCTGCTGCGTCGTGGCCTCGACGTCCGCGGTGTCGGTGTTGGTCATCGACTGGACGACGATCGGCGCGCTGCCGCCGACCGCGACCTGCCCGACCCGGACGGTGATGCTGCGACGGCGTTGCAAGGCGGCGGACATGCGCGGATTCTAGCCTCTGCACTAGGGCGCAGGCGCGCTGCGCTGCTATGATGGCGGGGCTCGCCGCTACAGACCTGTCCGGAGAGACCCCGCCGACGGTGGCGGGGCGCCGAAGGCGCAAGTTCCGCCCGGAAACGCTCAGGCACACGAACGGCAGATCGAGGCGGGCTCTGGAGAGCGATGGCGCGGACGGCCGCGTCATCCACCGAAGGGGTGCGGCGTCGGCGGCGTGCCACGAGCATGCGCGGCGCCCGATCTCTCAGGTCGCAGGACAGAGGGGCGACGGGCGTCGACGGGCGCCCGCCGCCCTTTTTCGTTTGCGCCACGGAGCGCGCTGGTCGACTGGGGGGCATGGTGGGACGTCGCACGCCGCTCTACGAACTGCACCGCGCGCTCGGCGCGCGGCTCGTCGATTTCGGCGGCTGGGACATGCCGGTCAATTACGGATCGCAGATCGAGGAGCACCATGCGGTGCGTCGGCGCGCCGGCCTGTTCGACGTCTCGCACATGTGCGTCGTCGATCTCAAGGGCCCGCGCACCCGGGCATTCCTCGAGCGCCTGATCGCCAACGATGTCGGCAAGCTCAGGGTGGCGGGCAAGGCGCTCTACAGCTGCCTCCTGCGGCCCGATGGCGGCATCCTTGACGACCTGATCGTGTACTTCCTGAGCGAATCGTGGTTTCGCATGGTCGTGAACGCGGGCACGCGCGACAAGGACCTCGCCTGGATCCGTGAGCAGGCTGCGCCGTTTGCGGTACAGGTCACCGAGCGTGCCGATCTCGCCATGATCGCGGTGCAGGGACCCGAGGCGCGGGCCAAGGCCGTGAGCCTGCTGCCGCCTGCCGAGCGCGAGGCGGCGCTCGCGCTCGAGCCGTTCTTCGGGCGCGAATTCGGCCCGTGGTTCGTCGCGCGGACCGGTTACACCGGCGAGGACGGTTTCGAGATCATGCTGCCCGGCGCGGCGGCCGAGCAGCTGTGGCGCGATCTCAACGCTCTCGGCGCCGCCTCGTGCGGGCTCGGCGCGCGTGACACGCTGCGGCTCGAAGCGGGAATGAACCTGTACGGCAACGACATGGACGAGGCGACCCATCCGCTCGAATCCGGCCTCGCCTGGACCGTGGCGTTGCAGCCCGCGGACCGGGACTTCATCGGCCGCGCAGCGCTCGAGGCGATCACGGCGCGTGGCGTCGAGCGCAGGCTCGTCGGGCTGGTGCTCGATGACCGCGGCGTGCTGCGCGGACACCAGCGGGTGCTGGTGCCGGCAGGCGGGGCGGGCGAGATCACGAGCGGGACGTTTTCCCCGACGCTCGAGAAGTCGATTGCGTTCGCCCGCGTGCCGGCGGCCACCGGCGGGCGCGTGCAGGTGGACGTCCGCGGCAAACCGCTCGCGGCGCGCGTGGTAACGCCGCCGTTCGTGCGGCACGGCAGGATCCTCGCCAGCTGAGCGACCCACCCAGGACTTGCAGGAATTTTCGGGAGAGATCATCGATGAGCAGCATTCCAGGCAACCTCAGGTATACCAAGACCCACGAGTGGGTGAAGCCGCTGCCCGACGGCACGGTGGAGATCGGCATCACCGATCACGCGCAGCATGCGCTCGGCGATCTCGTGTTCGTCGAGGTGCCGGAAGCGGGCCGGGCACTCAAGGCAGGCGAAGCCTGCGCGGTCGTCGAATCCGTCAAAGCGGCATCCGACGTCTATAGCCCGGTTGCGGGAACCGTGGTGGCGCGGAACGACGCGCTCGCGAGCGCACCCGAGCTGATCAACCAGGAATCCTACGGCGCCGGCTGGTTGCTGCGCGTGAAGCCGCAGAATCCCGCGGAACTCGGCGCGCTGCTATCGGCCGTCGACTACGAAGCGCTACTCGCGGCCGAGGCCCTCTGAGCGGCGATCCCACGACACGGAGTCACCATGCCTTTTATTCCACACACCCAGGAAGACATCCGCGAGATGCTCGCGGCGGTGGGCGCACCCGACATCGCCGCGCTGTTCGACGAGATTCCTCCGGGCCTGCGCATCAAGGGACTGGACGGCATTCCCGCCGGGCTACCCGAAATGGAGGTCGGGCGGCTGATGAGCGAGCGCGCGAAGCGCGACGGCCAGCCTCTCGGGTTCCTCGGCGCCGGCGCCTACGAGCACCACATTCCGGCTGCGGTCTGGGCCATCACCACGCGCGGCGAGTTCTACAGCGCGTACACGCCTTACCAGGCCGAGGCGAGCCAGGGAACGCTGCAGCTGATCTACGAGTACCAGACGATGATCGCCTCGCTCACGGGCATGGAGGTATCGAACGCCTCGCTCTACGACGGCGGCTCGGCGCTCGCCGAGGCGAGCCTCATGGCCATCCGCGCGCATCGCCGGTCGCAGTCGCAGCGCATCCTGGTGCCTGCGACGGTGCATCCCTATTACCGCCGCGTGGCCATCTCGAGCGCGAGCAACCAGGGTGTGCGTTTCGAGGAAGTGCCGTACGCGGGCGCAAGCGGCACGACGCTGCTCGAGACGCTGCAGAAGTACCGCGGCGAGGACCTCACGGCGCTCGTCGTTCAGCAGCCGAATTTCTTCGGCGTGCTCGAGGACGTCGACGCGCTCACGGACTGGGCGCACGCTGCGGGCGCGCTCCTGATCGCCGTCGTGAACCCGACGTCGCTCGCCATGCTGAAGCCGCCCGGTGAGTGGGGCGCGCGCGGGGCCGACATCGTCGTGGGAGAGGGGCAGCCACTCGGGGTGCCGCTGTCCTCCGGCGGGCCGTATTTCGGCTTCATGACGACACGCATGGAATACGTGCGGCAGATGCCGGGCCGCATAGTCGGGCGCACGGTCGATCTCGACGGGCGCGAGGGCTTCACGCTGACGCTGCAGGCGCGCGAGCAGCACATCCGACGCGGCAAGGCGACCTCGAACATCTGCACCAACCAGGGCCTGCTCATGACCGCGGCGACGATCTACCTGTCGATCATGGGGCCCCAGGGGCTCGAGCGCGTGGCCGCGGCATCGCATGCGCGCACCAATGAGCTCGTGACGGCACTCACCCGCATCAAGGGCGTGCGCGTGGCTTTCGAGCAGCCGCGGTTCCACGAGGCGGTGCTGCTGCTCGACCGGCCCATCCCGCCCGTGCTGCAGGCGCTCGCAGCGCGCGGCATCATCGGCGGGCTCGATCTCACCGAGTTGTACCCGGAACTCGGGCCCGCGCTGCTCGTGTGCGCGACCGAGATCAAGACGGCGGCCGACATCGAAACCTATGCGAATGCTCTCGGCGAAGCGATGAAAGCCGTCAAGGCGGCGTGAGGCGCGCCGATTCCGCGCGCAGCCCTGGGAGTGAGGCAACCATGCAGAACCGTGAGAAACCGATCTTCAGTCATTCGCGCGCCGGTCGCGGCGCGCTCGGCCAGTGGGCAGCCGAGGTGCCGCCGGCGACCGACATTCCGGCGACCCTGCGGCGCAGGGAGCAGCCACTGCTGCCGGAGGTGAGCGAGCTCGAGGCGGTGCGGCATTTCACGCGCCTGTCACAGCTGAACTTCTCGATCGACACGCATTTCTATCCGCTTGGCTCCTGCACCATGAAGTACAACCCGAGGGCGTGCAACCAGTACGCGATGCTGCCCGAGTTCCTAGCGCGCCACCCGCTCGCACCGGTGTCGAACGGGCAGGGCTTCCTCGCCTGCATGTACGAGCTGCAGGAAATGCTCAAGGAGGTGACGGGCATGCAGGGCGTGTCGCTCGCCCCGATGGCGGGCGCGCACGGGGAATTCGCCGGGGTCGCCATGATCCGTGCGTACCACCGGGCGCGCGGCGACCTCGCGCGCAACGAGGTCATCGTGCCGCAGGCCGCGCACGGCACCAATCCGGCCACCGCGACAATGTGCGGCTGCGTCGCGCGCGAGATTCCCGTGAGCGCGGACGGCGACGCCGATCTCGGCGCGCTGCGGGCCGTGGTGGGACCGAACACGGCCGGCATCATGCTCACCAATCCCTCGACGCTCGGGGTGTTCGAGCGCCACATCGAGGAAGTCGCGCGCATCGTGCACGGCGCGGGGGGCCTGCTCTACTACGACGGCGCGAATCTCAACGCGATCCTCGGCAAGGTACGTCCCGGCGACATGGACTTCGACGTGATGCACATGAACCTGCACAAGACGTTCTCGACGCCGCATGGCGGCGGCGGGCCGGGCGCGGGCGCGGTGGGCGTCGGCCAGCGCCTGCTGCCGTTCCTGCCGATCCCGATCGTCGGGCGTGACGGCGAAGGCTTTCGCTGGCTGGTCGAGCGCGATCTGCCGCAATCGATCGGCCGGCTCTCGACGTTCATGGGCAACGCCGGCGTGCTGCTGCGCGCCTATATCTATATGAGGATGCTCGGGCGCGACGGGATGGCGCGCGTCGGGGACTTCGCGACGCTGAATGCCAACTATCTGCTGGCGCGCCTGCAGCAGGCCGGATTCGAGGCCGCCTATCCCGCGCGCCGCGCGGGCCACGAATTCATCATCACGCTGAAGCGCCAGGCGAAAGAGAACGGCGTGACCGCGATGGACTTCGCCAAGCGCCTGCTCGATTACGGATTTCATGCGCCGACGACCTACTTTCCGCTGCTCGTGCCCGAGTGTCTGCTGATCGAGCCGACCGAAACCGAGAGCAAGCAGGCGCTCGATGCGTTCGTCGACGCGATGGTCGCGATCAAGCGCGAGGCCGAGCAGCAGCCGGAACTCGTGCGCGCCGCCCCGCACACCATGCCGGTGCGGCGGCTCGATGATGTGCGCGCGGCGAAGCAGCTCGATCTCGGCTGGAAACCGGCGGCGTGACGCGTCACTTCGCAGGCGAGCCGGGGCCGCTTCGGGCCAAGCCCTCCGGCTCGATCCGGGTCGTGCGCGCGTTCCGCGCTTCCTTGCGCGGGCTCGCCGGCGCGTATCGCGCCGAGGCGGCGTTTCGCGAGGAACTCATACTCGCGGCCGTGCTCATACCGCTCGGGCTGTGGCTCGGACGCAGCGGCGTCGAGCGCGTGGTGTTGACGGCGGCGGTGCTGATCCTGCTGATCGCGGAGCTGCTGAACAGCGCGATCGAGGCCGCGGTCGACCGCATCGGCCCGGAGCACCACGCCCTGTCCGGACTCGCGAAGGACATCGGCTCGGCGGCGGTGTTTCTCGCGTTCGTGCTGCTCGGCGGTGTATGGTTGATCATTCTGCTCGATCGTTAGCCCTCCGGCGGCGCGTCCACGCGGCGTCGCGGGACCGCCGCGGCAGGCATCCAGGTGGAGATTCCCGGAATCCATGACAGCGCTCATCTGCGGCTCGGTAGCCTACGACACCGTGATGGTGTTCCAGGGCCGCTTCCGCGAGCACATCCTCCCCGACCGCATTCACCTGCTCAACGTGGCGTTCCTGGTGCCGAGCCTGCGGCGCAACTTCGGCGGCTGCGCGGGCAATATCGCTTACAACCTGAAGCTGCTGGGCGGCGATGGCCGGATCATGGCGACGGTTGGCCACGATTTCGGGCCGTATGCTGCCTGGCTGCGTGACTGCGGCATCTCCACCGAGTACATCCGGACCCTCGAGAACGAGTACACCGCGCAGGCCTACATCACGACCGATCTCGACGACAACCAGATTACGGCCTTCCATCCGGGCGCCATGAATCATTCGCAGCTCAACCAGGTGCCCGCCAATGCGGGCATTCGCATCGGGGTGATCGCGCCGGACGGGCGCGGCGCGATGATCGAGCACGCGGCGCAGTTCGCGCGCGCGGACATCCCGTACCTGTTCGATCCCGGGCAGGCGATGACGCTGTTCGACGCCGCGGATCTGCGCCACTTCATCGCAGGCGCCCGCTGGCTCGCGGTGAACGACTACGAAGCGAGCCTGCTGTGCGAGCGAACCGGGCTCGCGCTCGAAGCGGTCGCGGAGCGCGTCGAGGCGCTGGTTGTCACCCGCGGCGCGGAAGGCTCGCGGATTCACGCTGCGGGCGAGTGGCACGAGATTCCGGCGGCCACGCCGGTGCGCGTCGCCGATCCGACCGGTTGCGGCGACGCCTACCGCGCCGGCCTGATCTACGGGTTGCAGAAAGGTTACGCGTGGCCGATGACCGGGCGCGTGGCCTCGTTGATGGGCGCGCTCAAGATCGAGCACCACGGGACGCAGAATCACCGTTTCGCTCGCGACCAGTTTGCAAAGCGGTTCCGGGAATGCTTCGGGATGCCGCTGCCGTGAGTGTTTTCGAGGGCACCCGGGCGGCACGACCGGCTGCGCGCGGCCTGGGCGCGGCCTGTGCAGCGGTGCTGGCGTTGCTCCCGACGGCGTTTGCGCAGCCGGAAGCGGCCAGGAAAGCGGTCGTCGCCCCGGTGGCGGGTACGGCGCGCGAGGCGGCCGACTGGGCCGCGACGCTCGAGCGGATTGCCGCGAGCGTGGTAGCGATCAAGGTGGACGCCACGCGGGCCTTCGATACCGAGTGGAGTTCCAGCGCGCAGGCGACCGGCTTCGTGGTGGATGCGGAACGCGGCCTGATCCTCACCAATCGCCACGTCGTGACGCCGGGACCCGTGACGGCCGAGGCCACGTTCCTCAATCGCGAGGAGGTGCAGCTGTTCCCCGTCTACCGCGATCCCGTCCACGACTTCGGCTTCTACCGCTACGACCCGACCAAGCTGCGATTCATCAGGCCGAAAGCTCTGCCGCTGTATCCCGAGGGCGCGCAGATCGGGCGCGAGATCCGGGTCATCGGCAACAACGCGGGCGAACAGCTGTCGATCCTGGCGGGCACCATCGCCAAGCTCGATCGCGACGCGCCGGAATACGGCATCGGCAAGTACAACGACTTCAACACCTTCTATCTGCAGGCCGCGTCCGGCACTTCCGGAGGATCTTCGGGATCGCCGGTCGTGGACGTCGAGGGGCGGGTCGTCGCACTGAACGCGGGCGGCGCGACGGATGCCGCGTCGAGCTTCTACCTGCCACTCGGGCGCGTGCGGCGCGCCCTCGAGCTGCTTCGCCAGGGACAGCCCGTGCCACGAGGCACGCTGCAGGTGGTGTTCGAGTACCGTCCGTACGACGAATTGCGGCGTCTTGGCCTCACCCCGGACACCGAAGCGCAGACCCGCCACGCCTTTCCGAGCTACACCGGCATGCTGGTGGTGGGGCAGGTACAACCCGGGTCGCCAGCCGAAAACACCGTACAGCCCGGGGACGTCCTGACGCGAGTCAACGGCGCGCTGGTGACTCAGTTTGAGCCGCTCGCCGAGGTGCTCGACTCCTCGGTCGGCAGTACGGTCGAGCTGCAGCTCGAGCGCGGCGGGCGCCCGATCGCCGCGAAACTTCCCGTCGGTGACCTCCACGCGATCACGCCCGCCGAGTACATCGAGTTCGGCGATGCCATCGTCAACACGCTGTCGTGGCAGCAGGCGCGGCATCTCAACGTTCCGGTGCGCGGCGCCTACGTCGCCAATCCTGGTTACGTGCTGACTTCGGCCGGTGTGCCGCGCGGGGCGGTCATCACGGCCGTGGGTGCGCGCAAGGTGGACGCGCTGGCCGATGTCGAGGCCGCGCTCGTCCAGCTCGGCGACGGCGACCGCGCGAGCGTGCGGTTCTTCACGCTCGACGATCCGAACGGCAGTCAGCTGCGCTCGATGCGCATGGACCGGCGGTGGTTCCCGGCGCGTAAATGCCGGCGCAACGATGCGAGCGGCCTGTGGG
>JBAVOB010000300.1:0-9510 GCA_049691655.1 Steroidobacteraceae bacterium
GCAGGTGACGCAGCAGTTCCCGTTCGTCGAGACGGGCAAAACAGACCGCCACGCCATCGAGGAGCAATACCGGGATCTTGAGTCCATAACGCCGCGCAAGCCCGGCGTCCGAGTCGACGTCGAGCACCTCGAGGGGCGGGAGCGCCACGCGCTCTCCGAGTAGTGCGAGCTGCTCGCGCATCTCCTCGCACAGGCCGCACCCGGGCCGGCTGAGCAGCACCAGTTGCATTGCTGGCGCGGCGCCGCTGTCGCCCACAGGCGCGGTCACCGGTGCGGCAGGCTCGAGAACGTTTTGACGGGATCCGCAGGCCGCGGCACCGGTACCTCGGCACGCACGGAATTGGCAATGAACTGCACGGTTTCCGGGGGCACCTCACCGACTGCGGTGACCTGGTGACCGTCCACCATCGTCGAGAACGCCGAGGACGACCCGACGCGCGACACGGCCCCGCCCGGCGCGCGATCCGCGGATTGCTGCGATTCTACGAACACGGACACGGACGCGAACCCGTCGGTGAAGACCAGGTGCGCGACGGGTGCCGGCGAACCTGGCAGCGGATGCGCCGCCCGCGCCGTCATGCGGAACCCGGGCGGCAACCGCTGCGCCTGCCAGACTGTCGGCGATTCCCCCGCCGGCGGCTCGGCGACGCGCGAGTCGTGCCGCAGCCAGCGAAATCCCTGCGTCGACACCTGCGGTACGAACGCCGAGTCTGGAATCCGATCCGGCAGCGAAAGGTTCGCGAAAACGATCTGCTCGATGACCGCGCCATGCCCGTCGCACAGCTGGGTCTTCAGGGGCATCGCGGTGGTCTCGTCGATCCACAACCGGTAGCCGTAGCGGTAGCCGTCCTTCGGCGCGACCGCAATCACCTGCGTGTCGCGACCCATCAGGCGCGTGCGTTCGACGCTCTTGATGTCGTAATACGCCGCCGCGCTATCGTCGAATGCCGGCAGATTGCCGAGCAGCGCGCCGCCCAGTGGCCGCTCCTCGACGAGCACCGTGCGCGCATCGGGCAGGTAGCAGGCGAGTTGGGTCCCGGTGCGGATGAATTCCCGCCCCGATCCATCGAGCGAGACCAGCCGTTCGCGCACTTCGCCGTGCGCGACGCTGTGGATGATGCGCAGCGACTCGACGCGGCCGTCCTGCACGTGAAAGAAGTCGCCGACATAGTTGCGGCTTGTCAGCGCGGCATTCATGCGCTGCAGCCACAGACGCGAGTCGTCCGCCAAGGCGCTGGCGGCGAGCAGCGTGCCGGCGACCGCCAGCGCGAGCAGCACGGACTGGCGTTCAACGAGCCGCATCAGTCGCTCCGGTCGAATCGCCCAGAGACGCAGCTCGCCCGGATGGCGGGCGCGCCTCCATCCCGCCCCCCGCATCGGCCGCCGCCGCTTCGCCGGCCATCAGTGCCGAGAGCAGTGCGCGCCGCCCGAGCGGGCTGGAGAATTCACTGTGCGCGACCACGTAGTTAGCGATCTGCGCGGTCGGGACGGCTGACGCCAGGCCGCGGGCCGGGACGGGAACCACGTAGCTCTCGGCCTCGCCATTCGAGGCGGTGATGATCGCGCCAGTGCCCCTGCTTGCGGCGGATGCCCGCGCAGCGGGTGCCGCGGGAACGGGTGCGGCCGGAACTGGCGCCGCCGCGATCAGTCTGCCTCCCGGGATAGGATCGGTCTGCGCGCGCAGCAGCAGAATCGCCGCGACCGCGACGCTCGCAGCCACGGCCACGGCACCGAGTGATCGCCGCCAGCTGGACCGCCAGGGTGGGACCGCTGCCGCCGAAGCCGCGTGTTCACCCGGATCGGACGCGTCGCTCCCGTGCGCCGACTCCGTGGCGAGGCGGACACTGATGCGATCGGAGAAATTCGCGCCAACCACCGCGACGCGCTCGCCACGAATGACGGCGCCGCAAAGCGCGTAACGGGCCCACTTTCCACGCAACCCGGTATCGCGGCCGAGGCGCCGCGCCAGCAGATCGCATTCAGCGGGCGACAGCTCGCCGTCGAACATGGCGGACAGCTGGCTGTCGCGCTCTTCGTTGTCCGTTGTGCCGCTCATACGAGTTCTTCGGTCCTTCCCAGTCCGCTTTCAAAAACTTCACGGAGCCTGCGATCGATCGCTTCGCGCGCCCGGAAAATGCGCGACCGCACGGTCCCGACCGGGCAGTCCATCGAAGCCGCGATCTCCTCGTAAGACAGCCCCTCGAGCTCGCGCAGCATGATCGCCGTGCGCAAATCCTCAGGCAGCGCCTCCATGGCGGAGTTCACGATGAGGCGTATTTCTTCGGTGAGCGCGAGCGCTTCCGGCGTCGCGGTGTCCTTCAGGCGCGCCTGCATCTCATAGGACTCCTCGGGGTTCTGCAGATCGAGGGCGTAGTCGACGGGGCTGCGGTCGCGCGCGGCCACTACATTCTTCGCCGTGTTGATGGCAATGCGGTAGAGCCACGTATAGAAAGCGCTGTCGCCGCGAAACTGCGGCAGTGCGCGGTAAGCCTTGATGAACGCTTCCTGGGCGATGTCCTCGGCCTCGGCGTTGCTGCGAACGTACCGCATGACGAGCTTGACGACCTTGTGTTGGTACTTCAGGACGAGCGCGTCGAACGCCCCTTTGTCGCCGCGCTGCACCCGGCGCACCAGTGCCAGATCACTCTCCGCCGACGTCATGGCGCGGACCCCCGGACTCCAGGCCCCACCCGAGGTCTGCAACGCCGCAAGCTGAATGGACCCTGAATGCTCAAGAAAGTTCTCTCCGGCGGGCGCGAGCCGCCCGGCGGTGCTCGAAATGCGACATAGGGCGCGATTTTAACAGCTCATGTGCGGCGGGCGGGCGGAGCACCGCGCAGGGTCGCGTCGAAGGCCAGCCGCGCGACCAGTCGCCGGAAGTCCTGCCGCGACATCGCCGCGGCATCGACAACGGCGTGGCGGCGGCTCCTGCCTACGCGCCAGACGACGAAGACGAGACAGCCGATCCGCGTGGTGGCCGCATCGAGCCGCCCCTCGAGCGTTCTACCGTCGCGCTGACGCAGCACCCAGCGGCCGTCCGGCTCGAGCGTCGCGCCTTGCAGCGAGTCGGGCGCCCGGAAGGTGACGCACCGACGGTAGGCACGCGCTGCGTGCCAGCCGCCGGTTGCCACGCTGAGTGTCAGCGCGGGAATAGCCCAGAACGCCAGCAAGCGGGCGGCGGCGACCGTCCCGAGCCCGGCCACGACGAACCATGCGAGCACGGCCAGTGCCACGCGGCGCGACGGGCGCAGCTCAAGCCGGACGGCCGAGCAGCCGGCGTGTGAGCATTGCGAGCGAAGAGTCGGGGGGAGTGACACCCCCGAGCAGATAACGCGCGATCAGCGGATCCGGCAAGTCGAGTAATGCCACGAAAGCCGCGCGTTCCTCGCTCGATGCGCACGCGTACTGCTCCCGCAGATAGCGAGCGAGCAGAATGTCGAGTTCCTGCATGCCGCGGCGGCAGCGCCACGCGAGTCGCCCCCGCGCCGCATCGGGCACGGAGCCCGCTGTCCCGTCCCCGGCGGGAGCGTCCGCCGCAGGCCCCGGCGCTTCGAACCCGGTCGAGCCGCGCCTGTCCATCACTGCCGGTGCGCCACCGTCATCTTCTTGAGTTCCGCGATCGCCTTGGCCGGATTCAGGTCCTTCGGGCAGGCCTCGACGCAGTTCATGATCGTGTGGCATCGGTACAGCCGTACGCGATCGTCGAGCTGCTCGAGCCGCTCGCTCGTCGCCTCATCGCGGCTATCGAGGATCCACCGATACGCGGCGAGCAGCGCTGCGGGGCCGAGGTAGCGATCGCCGTTCCACCAGTAACTCGGGCACGAAGTCGAGCAGCACGCGCAGAGGATGCACGCCGACGGGCGGTCGATCTTTTCCTGGTCGAGCTTCGTCTGCAGCCGCTCGCGATCGGGTGGCGCCGGAGCGCGCGTCTGCAACCAGGGCTTGACCGCCGCGTACTGCGCATAGAACTGGCTGAGATCGGGCACGAGATCCTTGACGACCGCCAGGTGCGGCAGCGGGTAGATGCGGATATCCCCCTGGATGTCGGCGCAGGCGCGGATGCATGCGAGCCCATTGATACCGTCGATGTTCATTGCGCAGGAGCCGCAGATGCCCTCGCGGCAGGAGCGGCGGAAGGCGAGCGTCGGGTCCACCTCGTTCTTGATCTTGATGAGCGCATCGAGAACCATCGGCCCGCAGCCGGACAGGTCGAGCTCGTAGCTGTCGACGCGCGGATTCGCGTCCGAATCCGGGTCGAATCGGTAGATGCGGAAGGTGCGCACCTGCCGTGCCCCCGCGGGCGCCTTGAACACGCGGCCGTTCTTCTGGACGCGCGACAGGGCGGGAAGCAGAAACTGTGTCATGGCGGTTACGGTGCCTCGGAGCGGGTCAGTAGGCGCGGGCCTTCGGCGGGATCGTCTCGACGTCGCTGGTGAGCGTTGCCAGGTGCACGGGCCGGTAATCGAGGCGCACGGCCCCCTGCGCGTCGACCCACGCGAGCGTGTGCTTGAGCCAGGCCTCGTCGTCGCGCTTGGGATAGTCCTCGCGCGCATGCGCCCCGCGGCTCTCCAGACGATTCTGCGCCGACGCCATCGTGACCAGGGCCTGCTGCAGCAGGTTCTCGAGTTCCAGTGTCTCGATGAGATCGGTATTCCACACGAGGGAGCGGTCGGATACGCGCACATCCGCGAACGAAGCACACGTCGCCGCGAGCTTGCGCATGCCATCGCGCAGGGACTCCGCGGTGCGGAACACGGCGGCGTCCGACTGCATGATCTTCTGCATCTCCAGGCGGATCGCAGCCGTCGGCCGCGATCCGCGCGCATTGCGCAGCCGGTCGAGGCGCTGCACCGCGAGCTGGCCGGCGTCGCTCGCGAGCGGCCGTTGCGCCGCGCCGGGCTTCAGGGTCTGCGCACAATGACGGGCTGCTTCGCGGCCGAAGACGACCAGATCGAGCAGCGAATTGGAGCCCAGGCGGTTCGCGCCATGCACCGAGACGCACGCGGCCTCGCCCACCGCCATCAGGCCGGCCACGACAGTTTCGGGCTGACCGTTGGCGAGCGTCAGCACTTCACCGTGAAGGTTGCAGGGAATGCCGCCCATGTTGTAGTGCACGGTCGGCAGCACCGGGATCGGTTCCCGGGTGACGTCGACACCCGAAAAAATCCGCGCGGTCTCGGCGATCCCTGGCAATCGCTCGTGGATCACTTCCGGCCCGAGATGCTCGAGATGCAGGTGGATGTGATCCTTGCGGGGCCCGACGCCGCGCCCCTCGCGGATCTCGATGGTCATCGCGCGGCTCACGACGTCGCGCGAGGCAAGATCCTTGGCGTTCGGCGCATAGCGCTCCATGAAGCGCTCGCCGGCCGCGTTCGTGAGGTATCCGCCCTCGCCGCGCGATCCTTCCGTGATCAGGCAACCCGAGCCATAGATGCCGGTCGGGTGGAACTGCACGAACTCCATGTCCTGCAGCGGCAGGCCGGCACGCAGCACCATGCCGCCGCCGTCACCCGTGCAGGTATGCGCGGAAGTGCACGAGAAATAGGCGCGCCCGTAACCACCGGTGGCGAGGATCACGGTCTGCGCGCGCAACCGATGCAGTTCACCGGAGGCCAGATCGAGAGCCACCACGCCGCGACAGGCGCCGTCTTCCATGATGAGGTCGATCGCGAAGAATTCGATGAAGAACCGCGCGTCGTGCCTGAGCGATTGCTGGTAGAGCGTGTGCAGCATCGCGTGCCCGGTGCGATCGGCCGCGGCGCAGGTGCGCTGCGCAACGCCCTTACCGTACTGCGTCGTCATTCCGCCGAAGGGCCGTTGGTAGATGCGCCCGTCCTCCGTACGGGAAAACGGCAGGCCGTAGTGCTCGAGCTCGATGACGGCCGCGGGCGCCTCCTTGCACATCAGCTCGATCGCATCCTGGTCCCCGAGCCAGTCGGAACCCTTGATGGTGTCGTAGAAATGGAAACGCCAGTCGTCAGCGCCCATGTTGCCAAGCGCCGCGCTGATGCCGCCCTGGGCCGCGACCGTGTGACTGCGAGTCGGGAATACCTTGGTGACGCACGCGGTCGAGAGACCGGCCTCGGCCAGCCCGAGCGTCGCCCGTAGCCCCGCTCCGCCGGCGCCGACGACGACGACATCGTAAGAATGATCGACGAAGGTGTACGCGCTCACGGAGCAGCTCCGAACGCGACGCGCAGCACCGCGTACACGCCCACGGCGGCGACGGCAAAGTGCGCAACCTTCACCGCGATGAGCGCCGCGGGCTTGATTCTCGGGCCGTGCACGTAGTCCTCAATGACCTCCTGCACGCCCACCACCGAATGCCACGCGACGTTGAGAACCAGCAGGAGAAGCAGCGCGGCGGTCCAGCGGCCCGTCATCCACGCGGAGACCGCCCGATAGTCGAATGCGGGCAGCCGGCACAGCGCCACCGCGAACCACGCTGCGAGCGGGATGAGGACCACGGTGCGCACGCGCTGCGCCCACCAGTGGCCGGCTCCTCTCGAGCCGTGCGCCGCGCGCGATTCCGGGCTGCCCGGTGCCACGGCACTCACGGAGCGCCTCGATGCGACCCGAACAGGAACCAGAGCAGCGTCAGGTAAATGACCACCGCGGCGATGACGACGATGAGGCCGCTGGTGCGCGCTTGTTTCTTCTCGAATCCGTGCCCCGTGTCCCATACGAGATGGCGGATGCCGTTCGAAAAGTGATAGACGAACGCCCAGATCCAGCCCGCGACGAGCAGCTTGACGAAGAGGTTCGAAAACAGCCGTGCGGCCCGGTCGTAAGCCGCCGGTCCGGCTGCCACCGACCACAACCAGTACGCGAGCAGCGGCAGTCCGACGGACAGCGCGACGCCCATGATCCGGTGGGTGATCGACAGCGCCATCGTGTACTCGAATCGGTACACGGACAGATGCGGTGAGAGCGGTCGCGCGCGCATGCTTACTCCGGAGCGGGCGCGCTGCGGGCATGGCGCGCGCGCACGATCTGTGTTTGGTGAGCGATCATCCGGGCCGCGGCGATCAGAAATCGATGCAACGGCCGTTTTTTTCCCAGTCACCGAAGCGAACCGGGTCCGGGCCCGGCGGGCCGCCGATCTCGGGCTGCGGGCCGGGTGCGCCAGCCGGCACGCCCTCGGGCGATTGTGTCTCGGGCTGGACCGCGCCGCGGTGATTCTCGGCCATTTCAGCGCTCTGCAGCATGACGCCCCATTCTGCCAGAATGCGTCGCGACAGACTACCGGAAACCCGAACCAAAACAACGGGAAAGAGGACCATTTGGCCTTGACATCAGCGAGTTGCGAGTTAGCCGACCTTGGCGTGCTGGGGATTCGCGGTCCCGATGCACTGCGGTTTCTGCAGGGCCAGCTCTCGAACGACGTGGCGCATCTCGCTCCCGGAGGCGCGCTGCTGGCCGGTCTGCATAATCCCCAGGGACGAACGCTCGCGCTGCTGCGCATCGGCATGCCGCGGCCGGAGGTTGTGCTCGCGGTGCTGCCCGTCGATCTCGCTGCGGCGCTCGTGGCGCAGCTACGAAAGTTCGTGCTGCGCTCGAAGGTGGCGATCTTGGACGAGCGTACCGAGTGGCGCGTGCTTGGCATCACGGGCTCGGCAGCAGCCGCGACGTCGCATGAGCTCGTGCTGCCCCTTGGAACCACCCCGGCTCGGGCGCTTGCGGTGCTTCCGGTCGCCACCGGCGGCGGTGCAGCGCGATCCCCCGATGCACCGCTGAGTCGCGATGCCTGGCGCACGCTCGACATCGAAGCGGGCCTCCCCCAGGTCTACGCCGCGACTTCCGGGGCCTTCGTCGCGCAGATGCTGAACCTCGACGTGCTCGGCGCCGTCGCGTTCGACAAGGGCTGCTACACGGGACAGGAAGTGATCGCGCGCGCTCATTACCGTGGGCGCATCAAGCGCCGGATGCAGCGCTTCCGCTCGCGCGGCCCGGTAACGCTCGCGCCGGGCGCGACCGGCCGGATGACCGACGGCCGCACCTACCAGGTGGTCGACGCCGTGATGCAGGCCGACGGACGCGCGCATTTCCTCGCCGTGAGCCCGGTCGCCGCTGCCGACGAAACGAGTGTCGCGCCGGCCGGGAGCGACGCATTGCTCGATTGCGAGTCGCTGCCGCTCCCGTACGCATTGCCGGCCTGAACCGGCGCAGCGCAGTCGCGCGCCGATCCGCTGGCCCTGCCCGCGGGTGCCGGTGGGGCTGTCAGGCCTCGGGCCGCATGTGCGGGAACAGCAGCACGTCGCGGATCGACGGCGAGTTCGTCAGAAACATCACCAGCCGGTCGACGCCGACGCCAAGCCCGGCGGTCGGCGGCAGACCGTACTCGAGCGCCCGCACGTAATCCGCATCGAAGAACATCGCCTCCGCATCGCCGGCGCTCTTGCGTTCGGCCTGTGCGCGGAAGCGCGCCGCCTGCTCGTCGGGATCGTTCAGCTCCGAGAACCCGTTGGCGATCTCGCGCCCGGCTATGAAGAGTTCGAAACGATCCGTGAGAAAGGGATCCGCGTCCCGGGCGCGCGACAGCGGCGAAACTTCGGCGGGATAACCGTGCACGAATGTCGGATCGAGGAGCGCGTGCTCGGCCGTCTTCTCGAAAATCTCGATCTGCAGCTTCCCCACCCCGTCGTGTTTGGCGAACGGCAGCGCCAGCCGCTCGCACACCCCCTGCAGGTATGCGAGCTCGCGGAGCCGTGTGCGCTCCAGGCCCGGGTTTTTCTCGAGGATCAGGTCCTCGACGGTCACGCGGCGGAACTTCGCAGCCAGGTCGTAGTGCCGGCCCTGGTACTCGATGGCGCGCGTGCCGACCACCGCCTCCGCGAGCCCACCGACCATCCGCTCGAGCAGGTCCATTTGATCGAGGTAGTCCGCGTAGGCCCAGTAGAGCTCGAGCATCGTGAACTCGGGGTTGTGCTGCGTCGAGACGCCCTCATTGCGGAAGTTGCGATTGATCTCGTAGACGCGTTCGAACCCGCCGACGACCAGCCGCTTCAGGTAAAGCTCCGGCGCGATACGCAGGTACATGTCGAGATCGAGCGCGTTGTGGTGGGTCGTGAACGGGCGCGCGGCGGCTCCGCCCGGGATCGGCTGCAGCATCGGCGTTTCGACTTCCATGAAGTCGAGCGCATCGAGGAAGTCCCTGAGATAGCGCACGATACGCGTGCGCGTGCGGAATACCTCGCGTGCGGCGTCGTTCATGATGAGGTCGACGTAACGCTGGCGGTAGCGGGTGTCGATGTCGGCGAGCCCGTGCCACTTGTCGGGTAGCGGCCGGAGCGATTTCACCAGCAGCCGCAGCGACTCGACGCGCACCGACAGCTCGCCCGTCCTGGTGCGAAACAGCAGCCCCTGCGCACCGAGGATGTCGCCCACGTCATACCCCTTGAACGCGGCATAGGCCGGCCCGAGCGCCGCCTCCTGCAGGAACAACTGGATCTGTCCGCTGCGGTCCGCGAGCTTCGCGAAGCTCGCCTTGCCCATCACGCGCTTGAACAT
>JBAVOB010000301.1:0-3687 GCA_049691655.1 Steroidobacteraceae bacterium
GGTGGGGGACGAAGCGCTGCTCATCGCGCGCCGCACCGGCGTGCCGGTCGTGGTGGGCCGCGATCGCGTCGCGGCCGCGCGGCTCGCCATCGAACTCGGTGCTGACGTCATCGTGTCCGACGATGGACTGCAGCACCTGCGGCTCGCACGCGACTTCGAAGTTGCGGTGATCGACGGTGCGCGCGGACTCGGGAATGGACGGCTGCTGCCCGCCGGACCGTTGCGTGAGCCGGCAGGTCGGCTGGCCTCGGTCAACGCCGTAGTCATCCACGGCACTGGCCGCAATCCGCTGCCGCCAGCGCTCACGGATCCCGCGGCGGTGTTCACGATGCAGCTCGTCGGCGCGCAGCTCGAGGCGCTGCAGCCAGTTGGCGCCATGCGCGGCTCACGCCCGCTGTCGGAACTGCGCGGCGTGCAGGTCCATGCTGTGGCCGGCATCGGATACCCGCAGCGATTCTTCGCCGCGCTGCGCGCCGCGGGCCTCGAGCCGATCGAGCACGCCTTCCCGGATCATCACGCGTTCGCGCCCGGCGAGCTCGCCTTCGGTGATACGCGCCCGGTCGTCATGACCGAGAAAGATGCCGTAAAATGCTCCGGGTTCGACCTCGAACGCGCCTGGGTTCTGCCGGTGAGCGCCGAAATCGGGTGCCCGGCAGAGCTCTTGCAGAGTATCAATACCGCGCTGGAAGCCGCACCCACCATCCGGCGCGGCGGCGCGCCCCGCGAGGCATAGTGGATACACGACTGCTCGACATCCTGGCCTGTCCGCTCTGCAAGGGTCCCCTCGTGCACCGTCGCGAGGCAAAGGTGCTCGTCTGTAGGGCCGACCGGCTCGCGTTCCCGATCCGGGACGAGGTGCCGATCATGCTCGAGGAAGAGGCCAGGCACCTGCCGGCCGAAGATCCTCTGCTCGAGCACTGACTGCCCACGCCCGCCCGTGTTCCGCGTCGTCATTCCTGCCCGCTATGCGTCGGTGCGCTTTCCGGGCAAACCCCTCGCCGACATCAACGGCCGCCCGCTCCTTGCCTGGGTCCATGCGCAGGCGCTGCGCTCGCGCGCGCTGGAGGTCATCGTCGCAACTGACGATGCGCGCATCGAGGAGGTGGCGCGCGCGATCGGGGCGGTGGTCGTCATGACACGGGCATCGCATGCGAGCGGCACCGACCGGATCGCCGAAGTGGCGGCGGCCCGGAGCTGGCGCGACGATGAAATCGTCGTCAACCTGCAGGGCGACGAGCCGTTGATGCCGCCCGCGCTCATGGACGAGGTGGCCACCGCGCTGGCGAATCACGCGGCGGCGGCCATCGCCACCGCGGCGGCGCCGATCGGCGGCGTCGAGGAGTTTCTCGATCCGAACGTCGTCAAGGTGGTGATCGACCGTGCGGGGCGCGCGCTGTATTTCAGCCGGGCGCCCATTCCGTGGCATCGCGACGGCGGTCGCGACCTCGCGAGCCAGCGCGAGTTCGCGGGCGCCCTGCGACACATCGGGCTCTACGCCTATCGCGTCGGGGCGCTGCGCCGCCTGGCCGGGCTGCCGCCGGGCATGCTCGAACAGGTGGAGAAGCTCGAGCAGTTGCGCGCGCTCGAGAACGGCCTGGAGATTCACGTCGTTGAAACGCGGCAGGCGCCGGCGGCCGATGTGAACACGCCCGCTGATCTCGCGCGGGTGGCGCAGGCGCTCAGACGCTGACGGGAGGCAGGGAATCGCGGTGCTGCGCGGGCGCGATGCCGCGCACCGCGGTCAGGACGGGTGCGGCCGCGCGATTTCGGCCAGTGGGCGCGGCTGCGAGAAAGCGTAGCCCTGGGCGAAATCCATCTTGAGCGCTGCAAGCCAGCGCTGGTCCTGCTTCGATTCGATGTGCTTGGCGCAGGTATGCATCCCGAGCACGCGCGCCGTCTGCGCAATGCCGGCGACGATCGCCTGGCGCCGCTTGTCCAGGCCGATGTCTTTGGTCAGCGCGGCGTCGACCTTGAGCATCCTCAGGCCTTTGAGCGACAGCAGCGCGGCGTGCCCGTCGCCCGTCGAGAAATCGTCGAGAATCAGCGTGCAGCCGAGCGCCGCCAGCAGTTCCGCGAGCGTCGTCGTCCGCGCGAGCTGGTTCCCCGCGAGGGTTGCGTCGAGTTCGAACCCGATCATCCCGCGCGGCAGGGCGGCTTTCGCCAGGCACAGCTCGAGAAACTTGATGAGATGATCGTCATTGAGTGCATTCGGCGACAGATTCACCGACGCCACCAGCGGATGAGCCCGCCAGGTGTCGGGATTGCGCGCGAGCCAGGTGAGCAGCTCGGTGATGACGCGTCGGTCGATGACGGAACCGAGGCCGCGCTTGACGGCGCCCTCGAGCATCGCCACCGGCGCCTTGGTGCGACCGTGCTCCGAAGTGGTTCGCAGCAGGATCTCCAGCCGCCGGATGCGCGAGCCTTCGGCGAGCGGCTCGAGCTGCTGCGCATAAAGCAGGATCGGCTGCGCGCGCAGCGCGTTGAACAGTCGGTCGAGTTCCGGATCTACGTCCCCGACCGGCGGCCGCGTCGCCGGCCTGACTAGCTTCGTGTGCGTACCGGTGACGGATGGTCCGGGTTGGCTCGCTCTCGCCGCTGCGGTCTCCTCACCCGGCCTCGGCGCCGAGTCGTCGGCAGCTGCGGCGGCGGGGGAGTCGTCAGGCTCGAGCGCCAGTTCTATCGCCGTGAGAGCCGGCAACGCGCGCAAGCGCGTCTGCGTGGCGGACACGTCGTCCGAGAGCCACTTCGTAAACTCAATCACCAGCTCGGACAGCGCGGCGAACGGGTCGCCAGAGCGTTGCGTGATGCGCGTCGCCAGCACCTTGGAGTCGACGACGATCATCACGACCCCAAGTACCGAGCGGTCCGGCTCGCCGGCGCGCAGCGTCACGGCCACGCGGCCGTCCCCAAGATCATAGTCGTGACGGGAGGGCGCGCCTTCCCCGGCAAATACTTCCAGCGCCGTGCGCACGGCCTCGTGCTCATCGGGACCCATCACGCCGTCATTCAGCCACAGCACGTCGCCATGCTCGTCGTGCAGCGACAGGCACCAGATGCGCATGACGTTGAGCGCCGCGAACAGCTTCCCGCCGATCGCGTCGAGTTCGCCCGAAGGGCGGCTGCCGCCCGATGTTTGCGCTGGCGCCGAATCCGTCACCGCGACAGTCCTCCGCAGATTGCGATTATGTTGAAGAGCCGGCCGCGAGCCGGCCTAGACCTGCGTCTCAAAAACGCGCAGCAGCCCTGCGCACCGGCGCACCAACCCGGTGAGAAAGGTCGATCCCGGCCAGATCGTAGCCCCTGCGGAAGTCCCGGATATGCTTGGCCGCCCAGGTGCGGGCGGCCTCCGGGTCGACCCCGCGGACGGCTTCCAGAATCCGGCGCTGGGCATTCGCAATTCGGTAGCGCGCCTGCGCCACTTCGTCGATCATCGTTTCGAGCGATGGCTCGAGCAGCTGCAGGAGCGGCTCGTGGCCGAGCATCAGGACGCGGTTGTGGGTCGCGTCGCCGAGCTGGCGGAAGAAATCCGCGGCCTGGCGGGCCGCGGCCCCGGCATCCGGGTGCATCGCCTGTTCCACCACTGCCGCGATGGCCGCGAGGTCCGGTGCGCGCCGGCGCCGCGCCGCCGCTTCGGCGATCGGCGGCTCGAGGACGGTGAGGCCCTCCCACAGATCGAGCACCGTGACA
>JBAVOB010000302.1:0-1854 GCA_049691655.1 Steroidobacteraceae bacterium
GGCTCCGGCGCGGCAGCGGGCGGCGGCAAGGAGGAAGCAGTCGATGCCGAGTTCGAGGAAGTAAAGGACACGGATCGAAAGGCCTCCTGAGCAGACGACCGGTACCGATTGAGCCGCAGGCCGCCGCGCACCGGGAGTGCGTGGTGGCCTCGTCACGTCCACGCGAGAGCCCATGGCAAAGCGCGACTACTACAAGACCCTCGACGTTCCGAAGAACGCGTCGGAAGCCGAAATTAAGAAGGCCTACCGACGCCTCGCGATGAAGTTCCACCCGGACCGCAATCCGGAGGACCATGACGCCGAGGAAAAATTCAAGGAAGCGAAAGAGGCCTACGAGGTTCTGACCGACGCGAGCAAGCGCGCGGCGTACGATCAATTCGGCCACGCGGGGGTGGACTCGCAGCGCGGCGCTGGCGGATTCGGCGGCTTCGGGGCGGGGGGCGACGCTTTCGCGGACATCTTCGGCGATGTATTCGGCGATATCTTCGGAGCCGGGCGTCGCGGCGGCGCTCGCACTCAGGTCTATCGTGGCGCCGATCTGCGCTACGAGCTCAAGCTGGACCTCAATCAGGCCGTGTTCGGGGCTGGCGTCGAGATCGATGTCACCAAGCTCGCGGAGTGCGAGACCTGTCACGGGAGCGGGGCGGCAAAGGGCTCGCGCCCCGCCAACTGCGAAACCTGCGATGGATCGGGACAGGTGCGCATCTCGCAGGGCTTCTTTCAGCTGCAACAGACCTGCCCGAGATGCCGCGGCACGGGCAAGACCATCAAGAATCCCTGCGACAGCTGCCTCGGCCAGGGACGCGTGCGGCGCAGCAAGAAGCTGAGCGTCAAGGTGCCGGCGGGCGTCGACAACGGGGACCGCATCCGGCTCGGCGGCGAGGGCGAAGCGGGTCGCAGCGGCGGCCCGCCCGGTGACCTGTACGTCGAGATCCATGTGCGCGAGCACCCCATCTTCGAGCGCGACGGTGAGCATCTCACCTGCGAGGTGCCGATCAGTTTCGCGACCGCCGTACTCGGGGGCGCGGTCGACGTGCCGACGCTCGATGGCGAGGTCACGCTGAAAATTCCGGCCGAAACGCAGTCCGGTCGCGTGTTCAGGTTACGCGACAAGGGCGTCAAGCCAGTGCGCAGTGGTACCCGCGGTGACCTCTTTTGCCGCGTGGCCGTGGAAACACCGGTCCACCTGGCGGCGGAGCAGCGCGAGCTGCTTCGCAAGTTCGATGAATCCCTGCGCGCCGATGGCGGACGCCATACTCCACGCGCCAAGGGGTTTTTCGAGGGCGTGAGGCGGTTTTTCGCCGGCACTTGACGGCGTCGGCGGCGAGGGGAGAGTAGATGGTTCGTGCGGTCATCGTTGGTGCAGCCGGCCGCATGGGACGGGCACTGGTGCGCGCCGCGCACGAGACCGGATCGGTGCAGCTGGTCGGCGCGATCGACGCGGTGCGATCCGGCCAGCTCGGCCGTGATGCGGGCGCCGTCGCGGGACTGCAGTCGATCGGCGTGGCCATCTCGGCCGGCCTCGACACCGCGCTCGCGCTGCAGCCGGCCGTAGTGATCGATTTTTCCCACGCGGATGCTCTGCCGGAGACGATCGATCACTGCGCAGCCGCGGGCGTGGCCCTGCTCATCGGTACCACTGGCCTCGGCGAAGTGGTCACGGCACGCTGCGACGCAGTGTCGCGAAAGATCCCGCTGCTCGTCGCGGCGAACACCAGCCTCGGAATCACGCTGCTGATCGAGCTGGTGCGTGCCGCCGCAGCGCGCCTGCCCTCCGACTACGACATCGAGATTTTCGAGGCGCATCACCGGGACAAGCAGGACGCTCCGTCGGGGACGGCCGTCGCACTGGGC
>JBAVOB010000303.1:0-6629 GCA_049691655.1 Steroidobacteraceae bacterium
GTATCGGCCGGATCGATGCGCGACAGTGCGGCTCGGATCAGCTGGGCGGCATCACCGGATGCGACAGTGCGATAGAGCACCCGATGGCCCTCGCGCCGGCGGTCCACCACGGCGGCATCGGCGAGCACCTTCAGATGCCGCGACACGCGCGGCTCACTCTGATTGAGCGCCGCGGCCAGTTCCCCAACCGCGCGCTCGGCACCCACGCAAAGCAGCAGCAGGCGCAGGCGGGACACCTCGCCCATTGCCGCCAACGCCCGTTCTGTCGCCTTGAGTGAGAGCATCATTTAATGAGTTGCACAAAGATTTATATAAAGGCTAGCACAGCGCGGCCGGCGAGGCGAGCGCTCGGGCTCGCGCCCCCCAGCAGTCGCCGGATCGCGCGGACTCAGTTCAGCCGTTGCGGCCGCTCGGACGCCAGCCCAGCCGCGAACAGCCGCTCGATGTCGACGGCGTCGAAGGTGTAAGGCCGCTGGCAGAATTCGCAGGTCACGGTCACGGCGCCCTGCTCCGCGAGGATCGAGCGCGATTCCTCCGCCCCGAGGGAGCGCAGGATCCCTTCCACACGGCGTTCGCTGCAGCGGCACTCGAAGCGCACCGCCGCTCCCTTGAAGAGGCGCAGATCCTCTTCCGGGAGCGATCGCCGCAAGAGCGCTTCCGCGTCGAGCTTGAGCAGCGGCCCGGCCCCGAGGCCGCCGACCGCACGCACTGCGCGCCGCCAGACCTCTTCGGTCGCGGGACCTTCCAGGGATGTCAGCGCGCGATCCGCGGCGCCCCGCCCGCCCTCGCCCGCCACTTTCTGCAGCAGGAGGCCCGCTGCGTGCCCGGCATCCGCGGCCAGGCGCACGACGGTTGGCAGCTGCTCCGAACTCGCGAAGTAACTTTCCAGGCAAGCGGACAACGAATCGCCAAGGATCGAGACGATGCCCTGGTAGCGCGCCTGCGCCGCGGACTCGACGGTGACGGTGAGATGGCCGGTGCCGGCCAGATCGCGGAAGTCCTCGGATACGGCGGCGGCGTCGAAGCGCGCCACTGAGCGCAGGCGGAAGTCTTGGGTGCATTGCGCGACGAGCAGGCCGACCGCGCCGCTCCCCTGCATCTGCAGCGTGAGCAGCCCATCGAACTTCAGCGCCGAGGCGAGCAACGCGGCCGCGCCGGTCGCTTCGCCGAGCAGCGCGCGCACCGGTGGCGGGTAGTGCTGGTGGGCGCGCAGGTCCTGCCACGCGCGCTCGAGACGCACCCAGTGGCCGCGGATCGGGTGATGCTCGAACAGAAAGCGCCGAACCGCGTCCGCTCGCATGCTCAGGATGGTCCGCCCAGCAGCTTCTTGAGCAACGCGTTCAGCTGCGCGGGGTTCGCCTTGCCGTCGGTCGCTTTCATGACCTGTCCGACGAAGAATCCGAACAGCTTGTCCTTGCCGGCCCGATACTCGGCGAGCTGGCCCGGGTTGCTCGCCATCACCTGCTGGATCGCGCGCTCGATCGCCCCCGTATCCGTGATCTGCCGCAGGCCCTGCTCGGCGATCACCGTGTCCGCATCGCGGCCGCTCGCCCACATCGCCTCGAATACCCCTTTCGCAAGCTTGCCGGAAATCGTCGCGTCCGCGATGCGTGCCAGCAGTCCCGCGAGCCGTTTGGCCGGGATGCGGCTCGCGCCGATGTCGAGGCCATCCTTGTTGAGCGCACCGGCGAGCTCACCCATGACCCAGTTCGCCGCGAGCTTCGGCTCGGCAGGCACCTGCTCCACGACCGCTTCGTAGAACGCCGCCAGCTCGCGGCTGGCCGTCAGCACCCCGGCGTCATACGCGGACAGGCCGTACTGGGCCGCGAAGCGCGCCGCTTTCTCATCCGGCAGCTCCGGGAGCCCGGCGCGCACCGCGGCCACATAGGCCGCGTCGATCGCGACCGGCAACAGATCCGGGTCGGGAAAATACCGGTAATCGTTCGCCTCTTCCTTCGAGCGCATCGGGCGCGTTTCCCCCTTGTCCGGGTCGTAGAGACGCGTTTCCTGCACCACTCGGCCGCCGCCCTCGAGGATCTCGATCTGCCGCGCCACCTCGTAGTTGATCGCCTTCTCGACGAAGCGGAACGAATTCAGGTTCTTCAATTCGGCGCGTGTGCCGAGCGGCCCGCCGCGCCGGCGCACGGACACGTTCGCGTCGCAGCGGAACGAGCCTTCCTGCATGTTGCCGTCGCAGATCTCGAGATAGCGCACCAGCGTGTGCACTTTCTTCATGTAGGCGACGGCCTCCTTCGCCGAACGCAATTCGGGTTCGGAGACGATTTCGATCAGCGGCGTGCCGGCGCGGTTCAGGTCGATCGCGGACGCGCCCCGCAGGCCCTCATGGAGCGACTTGCCCGCATCCTCTTCGAGGTGCGCGCGCGTGATGCCGATGCGCTTGACGCTGCCGTCTTCGAGCACGATCGCGAGCGAACCTCCGCTGACGATCGGCAGCTCGTACTGGCTGATCTGGTAACCCTTCGGCAGGTCCGGGTAGAAATAATTCTTGCGCGCGAACACCGAGCGCGGCGCAATCTGCGCCCCGACGCCCAGCCCGAACTTCACGGCCATGCGTACCGCTTCCGCATTCAGCACCGGCAGCACGCCGGGATAACCGAGATCGACGAGGTCTGCCTGAGTGTTCGGCGGCGCGCCGTACGCCGTCGCCGAGCTCGAGAAGATCTTCGACCGCGTGGCGAGCTGGGCGTGAATCTCGAGCCCGATGACGGTTTCCCATTCCATGTGCGTCGCGCCCATGGTCAGACGCTCCAGCCCGGCGGCGAGCGCAGGTGCCAGTCCGTCTCCCGCTGGTAGCGGTGCGCCAGACCGAGGATCTTCGACTCCTCGAAATGCGACCCGATGATCTGCAGGCCGACCGGGAGGCCGCGCACGAAGCCGCAGGGAATCGAGATCGCGGGCAAGCCGGCGAGATTCGCGCCAATCGTGTAGATGTCGTTCAGGTACATGGTGATCGGGTCCGAGGTCTTGGCCCCGATCTCGAACGCGGGCGTCGGCGTCGTGGGGCCGAGCAGTGCCTCGACCTCAGAGAATGCGCGCGCGAAGTCCTGCGCGATGAGCTGGCGCACGCGCTGTGCCTTCAGGTAATAAGCGTCGTAGTAGCCAGCCGAGAGCACGTACGTGCCCGTCATGATGCGGCGCTTCACCTCGGCGCCAAAACCCTCGCCGCGCGAGCGCTTGTATAGATCGAGCAGATCGCGCGGCTCGGGCGTGCGATAGCCGTAGCGCACGCCGTCGAAGCGCGCGAGGTTCGAGGAGCACTCGGCGGGCGCGACGACGTAGTAAGTCGGCACCGACAGCGGCAGGTTCGGCAGGCTCACCTCGCGCAGTTCGACGCCGAGCTTGCCGAGCACCGCGATCGCTTCGCGCACTCGTTGCTCGGTCTGCGGCTCGAGGCCTTTCTCGAAGAACTCGCGCAGCACGCCGACCTTGAGCCCCTTGAGCGGCCGATCGAGTTCGCGTGCGTAGTCGGGCACCGGACGGTCGACACTGCTCGAATCACGCTCATCGAAACCCGCCATGGCGCTGAGCATGAGCGCTGCGTCCTCGGCGCTCACGGCAATGACGCCGCCCTGGTCGAGGCTCGAGGCGAAGGCGACCATGCCGTAGCGCGACACTCTCCCGTAGGTCGGTTTCAAGCCCGTCACCCCGCAGAGCGCGGCCGGCTGGCGAATGGAGCCTCCCGTATCGGTGCCGGTCGCGGCCGGCACGAGCCGGGCCGCCACCGCCGCGGCCGACCCGCCCGAGGAGCCGCCTGGCACGAGAGCCGGATCCCAGGGATTGCGCACCGGTCCGAAGCAGCTCGTCTCGTTGGACGAGCCCATCGCGAACTCGTCCATGTTGGTCTTGCCGACCATCACCGTGCCGGCGGCCTTCAGCCGCGCCACTACGGTGGCGTCGTAGGGCGAAACGAAGTTGCCGAGCATGCGCGAGCCGCAGGTCGTGAGCACGCCCGCGGTGCAGAAAATGTCCTTGTGCGCGATCGGTATGCCGGTGAGCGGCCCCGCATCGCCGCTCGCGATCCGCTTGTCGGCCGCCGCCGCGGCAGCGAGCGCCTGCTCGGCGGTCACCGCAGTGAACGCATTGAGCGTGCCCTGGCTGGCCTCGATCCGGGCGAGCCGCTCGCGCACGAGCTCGACGCTCGAGACCCTGCGGGCGCGCAGCTCCGCAGCCCATGCGGCGAGTGTTGCGGGGGGCGCCATGGGGGCGGCTATTCGATGACCCTGGGGACGAGGTACAGGCCCGCTTCGACCTGCGGCGCATTGCGCTGGTACTCGGCGTGGTGGTCGGTTTCGAGTACCTCGTCGGGCCGCAGCCGCTGGCTGAGGCCCGGGAGCGGGTGCGCCATCGGCTCGATGCCCTCGGTCGGCGCGCGGTCCAGCTCGCTCACGAACGCGAGGATGCTCGAGAGGCTCGTGACATAGGCCGGGATCTCGTCTTCGGACAGCGACAGCCGCGCAAGATGCGCGATGTGCTCGATGTCGGCTCGTTTCAGGCTCATGGATGGTGCGCAACTGCGCGGAAACGGTGGGGAAAAATCGGGCGAAAATGATACACGTCGCCTTGTGGATTGTCCTGTCGGTTGCTAGATTAGCCGCCACTTCGGGGGGCGCCCCGTTTCTTGCCGGTCGGAGTCAATGTTCAAACGCCTGCGGGGCTATTTCTCGAGCGATCTGTCGATCGACCTCGGGACCGCCAATACGCTCATTTACGTCCGCGACAAGGGCATCGTGCTCAACGAGCCGTCGGTGGTCGCCGTCCAGGACGAGCCGTCGCGCGGCGGCAAGATCATCGTCGCGGTCGGGGCCGAAGCCAAGAACATGCTCGGCCGAACGCCGGGTCACATCAACGCCGTGCGCCCCATGAAAGACGGGGTGATCGCCGACTTCACCTACACCGAGAAGATGCTGCAGTACTTCATCAACAAGGTGCACGGCAACCGCATGCTGAAGCCGAGCCCGCGCGTACTGGTGTGCGTGCCTTTCGGCTCGACGCAGGTCGAGCGGCGTGCGATCCGCGAGTCGGCTGAAGGTGCCGGCGCGCGCAACGTCGGTATCGTGAGCGAGCCGATGGCGGCCGCGGTGGGCGCGGGACTGCCGGTGCAGGAGGCACGCGGCTCGATGGTGCTCGACGTTGGCGGCGGCACTTCGGAAGTGGCGGTACTGTCGCTGAACGGCATCGTCTACGCGAACTCGGCGCGCATCGGCGGGGATCGCTTCGACGAGGCGATCATGAACTATGTGCGCCGCAATTACGGCATCCTCATTGGCGAAGCGACGGCGGAGCGCATCAAGATCGAGATCGGCTCTGCGTATCCGGGCCAGCAGGTGCGCGAGCTCTCGGTGAAGGGCCGCAACCTCTCGGAAGGCGTGCCGCGCAGTTTCACGCTGAACAGCAACGAGATTCTCGAAGCGTTGCAGGAGCCGCTTCAGGGCATCGTCAGCGCCGTGAAGCAAGCGCTCGAGCAGACGCCGCCCGAGCTCGGCGCGGACGTCGCGGAGCGCGGCATCGTAGTGACCGGTGGCGGCGCGCTGCTGCGCGACATCGACAAGCTCCTGATGGAAGAGACCGGCCTCCCGGTGGTGATCGCCGACGACCCGCTCACCTGCGTGGCGCGCGGCGGCGGCCGCATCCTCGAGCTCATGGACGAGATGGGCCCGGGCCACTTCGGGCTCGAATGAGCCGCGCCCCGGGTCCTTGCGAGGTCGCGCCCTCTAGAGCCCGCTGAGGAGTTGCGTGGCCGCATTCGGCGCCAGCGCCTATCGACCGCATCCCGGGCGGGGCCCGGCCACCGGTTTTCGCTTCTCGATCTACGCGCTGATCTCCGCCGCGCTGATGTTCTACGACCAGCGCGGCGGCGTGCTCACCACCATCCGCTACTGGATGCACGCGTCTACCTACCCAATCGAGCTGGCGGTGAGCTCGCCGTCCGCCGCCTGGCACTGGCTGCAGGTCAGTTTCCAGACGCGCGAGACGCTGCAGGCCGAGAACGCCAGGCTCCATGCCCGCGAGCGCGATCTCGAGCTGCGCACGATGCGCTACGAAGCCCTGGCGCGCGAGAACGCGCAGCTCCGCGGCCTGCGTTCGACGCTCCCCGGCGTCGCGCAGCGATGGCTCGTCGGCGAGCTGGTCAACGTCGAGCTCTCGACGCTGCGCCAGCGGGTGCTCGTCAACAAGGGCACCCGCAACGGGGTGTTCATCGGGCAGGCAGTCGTCGGCAGCGGCGCTTTGCTCGGGCAAGTGATCGACGTGGGACCCTGGTCGTCCCAGGTCATCCTGATCACCGACGCCGAGCACGCGACGCCCGTGCAGCTGTTGCGCAACGGGCTGCGCTCGGTCGCGGTCGGCACCGGCGACGCCAGCTCGCTCACTCTGCCGTTCCTGCCGCTGAACTTCGACATCAAGGCGGGCGACCTGCTGGTGACTTCCGGGCTCGGCGGCGTGTTCCCGGCCGGCTATCCGGTGGCGCGTGTGCTGGACGTGCGGCGCGATACGGCACAGTCGCTCGCGCAGGTGCGGGCGCAGCCTCTCGCGCCTTTCGATCGCGACCGCGAAGTCGTCTTTATCTGGTTCGCGCCCGGGCACCCGGCCGCGCCGGCGAGCGTGCGCAC
>JBAVOB010000304.1:0-4460 GCA_049691655.1 Steroidobacteraceae bacterium
GGCCGAGTGGGTCACCGCGGCGGCCGCGGAGGGCTTTGCCGCGGACGCCGGGTTTGCCGCTGCCGCCGGCGTAACCGTCCATGCGGCGACGCAACCGCCGACGAAAAGACGCGCCAAAAACCAGGAATTCCAAGGTCTCGCGCCTGAGTCGAGCATGCGGCCAAGATTGCGGGAAGCGCCTCGCACGGTCAAGGAAGCCCGCACGCTGCGCTTCACTTAACGCCGCAAGTGCAGGGTTCTACCCAGTCGCCCGCCGGTCTAGTCCGACTACTGGGGCAGTTGAATTCCACGCACTCTCGGTGCCGCGGGGGCCGCGACAGGCCTCACGGGCGGCTGCAAAGCGTTGGTCTTGGGGAATTGCGTGCATGCAAGTGGATCGAGACCGGCAGCAAGCGTCCGTAAGCTAACAACAACAATGAATAGCGTCAGCAGTTTGAACAGGGCAGTGAACCAGACGACTCGGTGTAAAACCGGGATTTCTCCGGTTGTTAGGTCACCGGTTCGGGACGGAGGTATGACCATGATCAGCACACGCTATCTTCGGGGTGCGGCAGCCGGGCTGCTGTTCGGCCTGCTTGCGCTGCCAGCCGCCGCGCAGAGTTTTCGCGTGCAATGTCCATCGAGCACTACGCTGCATCCGAACGAGGCATCGTCTACCTACGTCGGACCGGTGGCGGTTACGAAGACCATCACCCGGAGCGACGGCTCGACGTACGCGCTCTCCTATGTTGACAACGGCGGCGGCATCAAGTGCCAGCAGATCTCGGGCGGCGACGGCTTCGCGACCATGGGTGATGGCACACCGACCTACCTGTTCGGCTTCGGGCCGCTTTCGGGCCTGAAGGACATGGCGAGCGGCCAGCCGGGCACGGAATTGCCCTCGGTGTTCAAGAGCGATAACAGCAGCGCGGCCAACCTCGCCGCGCTGTTCGTCGGTGCGCCGATCAACCAAACCAGCCAGGCCCTCGACCCGCTGTACTCCTTCAACGCCGCCGTCGGCGTGGTGCCGGACCCGGAAGCCTCGACGGCGTGCACCTCTACCGCCCCAACGGCCTGCCTCACGGGTCACGTCGATCCGCGCATGATCATGGATGTGGGCGTCATGAACGCCAACATGCCGGCGCCGCTCATGGTGATCGACGAGGACGACGAATTTTTCCTCACGCTCACCAACGTCGGCCAGGTCATGCGCCCCGACCTGTTCGAGCAGCACACCGTGCACTTCCACGGATACCCGAACGCGTCGGCCTTCTACGACGGCGTCCCGGATGCCTCGATCGCGATCAACGTCGGCGGGAGCTTCAGCTACTACTACCTCGCGCCGGACGCCGGGACCTACTTCTGGCACTGCCACATTTCGCCACCCGAGCATCTCGAGATGGGCATGGTCGGTCAGCTCTTTGTCAGGCCGCGGCAGAACCGTGTGGCCAACGGGGCCGACCTGGGTGTCGCGTTGAAGCTGCAGCAGAACGATCCACGCACGCGTTGCGACGGGGATGTGCTGTGCGCCGCGCCGCTCCCGGCGACTGCTAACGCGACGACGGGCAGCACTGGGGTTACGCACGTCACGGGCCGCAAATACGCCTACAACGACGGCGACGGGTCGACGCGCTACGACGTCGAGTATCCGATCCAGATCCACGGTTTTGACCCGAACTTCCACTTCGTCGGCATGACCTTCAACCCGGAATCGTTTACCGACCTGAAGCACAAGTACTTCCTGCTGAACGGGCGCAGCTACCCCGACACGGTCTCCCCGGGAACGATGACGACGCAGTCGACCGACGGGACGCTGCACGCCTCGCAGCCGATGCCGACGATCATCAACATCCCGGCAAACGGCCGCGCGCTGCTGCGCATCTCGGACCTCGACGTGGCGGAGTTCCAGACCCTCGCGTCGATCGGCATCCCGATGCGCGTCATCGGTATGAACGCGAAGTTGCTGCGCGACATGGCCGGCAAGGACATGACCTACCTCACGAACTCGATCACCCTCGGCGGCGGTGAATCGGTCGACGTGATCCTCGATGCCACGGGCTATGCGGCAGGGAAGAAGTTCTACCTGTACACGCCCAACCTCGATCACCTGGCGAACGATGCCGAGAACTTTGGCGGGTTGATGACCGAGGTCAACATCTGTAACGCGGTCGACCCGACGACCAAACAGTGCAGTTAGGAGACGAGCGATGCGCGCCATCAACATGAATACGCGGGCCGGGCAACTGCTGGGAGTGGCGGCCGTGTCAGTGGCCGCGCTCCTCGCGCAGGCCGCGCAGGCGGCCGCTCCCGGCATCATCGGGCGGGCTTCCCTCGGTACTGCCGCTGGGACGAGCACCTTCAATCTGGTAGCCACGGCCGCGCACATCAGTCAGCCCGATGGACAGGCGGTGTATTCCTGGGGCTACGGTTGCAGCGGCACCGCTGCGCCGAGCGGCTTCCTGCCCGCGCCGGGCGGTGTGAATCTCCCCGGAGCCGCCTGCTCGACCATGCAGATCCCGGGTCCCACGCTGGTCGTCAACCAGGGTGACACGGTCACGGTGAACCTCACGAACAACCTGCCAGCAGCGGCGGGCAACACCTCGATCCTGTTTCCGGGTTTCACGCTCACGAGCAGCTCGGGCGGCAGCGCCGGCCTGTTGACGCAGGAAGCGGCGCCCAACAACACGGTGAGCTACACCTTCACGGCGAGCACGCCCGGCACGCACTCTTATTACAGCGGCACGCAGGGCGACCTGCAGGTCGAGATGGGGCTCTACGGCGCGATCATCGTGCTGCCCTCCGCAATCCCGGTCACGTGCAATACCAGTACGGCCGCACCGTCCACCGGGCCGAACAACCTGGCCGCGCAGGCGGCACACCTTGAGAAGAACTTTCGCCTGGCCGCGGCCGCGTACAACCACGCGATGGCCTGTTACGACCGCGAGTACCTGTTCCAGTTCTCGGAGATGGATCCGCGGATCCATCGCCAGGTGGAGGAGCAAGTCCTCGCCGGCGCGACGCAGCTCGCGGTCGATATCGATCCGTATCGGCCCGCCTATTTCATGATCAACGGCCGCTCGATGCCCGATGACATGGATCCGAACTACGCGGCCCCGTACCCGCACCAGCCGTACAACGGCAACCCGCACATGCATCCGGGCGAGCTCGTGCTGCTGCGGATCATCGGACAGGGACGTTGGCAGCATCCTTTCCACGAACACGGCAACCACGTGCGCGTGCTCGCGCGCGACGGCAACCTGCTGCTCACGCCGACGACTACCGCTGCGACTGCGACGACGCCGCTCGCCGGCCCGCTGCTGTTCACTACGACCACGACGCCCGGCCAGGCGATCGACGGCATCTTCTACTGGACCGGCAAGGGCCTGAACTGGGACGTGTTCGGTCACGGTTTCGCGGGCGACGCCAGCGCGTGCGTCGCCGATGTCAACGGGTACTACACGAGCAATCGGGCTGCCGACAATTACTACGAGTGGTGTCCCGATCACAAGAAGCCGCTCGAGAGCAAGCCCTTCGGGAGCGTGGCGAGCGGCGGCCCGATGACGCTGCCGGACCCGAACATCGTCGCGAACGGACCCTGGTACAGCGGCAGTCCTTATCTCGGCGGCGAGGCGACGCGCCGCGCGATCGGCACCACGCCGATTCCTCCCTCGGGAACGGTGGCCAACAGCCCGACCGACGAAGCCGGTTTTGCCTACATGTGGCACTCGCATAACGAGCGCGAGATCACGACCAACAATATTTTCCCGGGTGGCATGCTGATGATGATGCTCGTTGATCCGCGCGCCTTCGTTATCGACGAATCGAAATAGTTAGTGGGAGAACTGAGATGCGAGCCATATCCACCCAGGCGAGTCTGATGCGATCAGGACTTGCGGCTGCCGTTCTCCTGCTGGCAGGCGGTCTCGCGCACGCGCAGACCGTTGCGCAAGTCAACCTCACCGCGAGCGCACAGTCCGCAACGCTGCCCGACGGCCGGGTCGTGCCGATGTGGGGCCTCAGCTGCACTACCGTGACGGCGCAGACACTCAACAATGCGACCGCTTCGGTGACCGTGACCGGCGGGGCGATCACGGGACTCGGCGTGACCAACGGTGGCGCCGGTTACGTGACGGCGCCCAAGGTGACCTTCATTGACGGCGCCGGCGTGGGCGCGGCGGCCACTGCCATCATTAACTCAGCCGGGCAAGTGACCGGCTTTACGATCACCAGCGGCGGTGCGGGCTATACCGCGACGACCGCGTCGTTGACCCCCAGCCCGACCTCGTTTGCCACGGGTGGCGGCACCTGCACCGCCGCGAATGGCGTGGTGCAGACGGGCGGCCGGACCTGGCAACCGCCAGTGATCACGATTCCGTACACATCGACCGCCGGCCTCAGCACGACGACCTTGACGATCAATCTCACGAACAACCTGTCGAACACCGCCGACCCCACGACCTTCGCCACGGGTGTCGCGATAC
>JBAVOB010000305.1:0-1573 GCA_049691655.1 Steroidobacteraceae bacterium
GGCGAGCTGCACCTGGAAATCCTCGTGGACCGCATGAAGCGCGAGTTCAAGGTCGAGGCCAACGTCGGCAAGCCGCAGGTGGCGTTCCGCGAGACGATCCGGAAAAAGGTCCAGAACGTCGAGGGCAAGTTCATCCGGCAGTCGGGCGGCAAGGGCCAGTACGGGCACGTGGTCATTCACGCGGAGCCGGCCGACGTCGGCCAGGGCTTCGTGTTCGAGGACAAGATCGTCGGCGGGGTCATCCCCCGGGAGTTCATCAAGCCGGTGGAGGCGGGCATCCGCGAGGCGCTCGAGGGCGGGGTGCTGGCGGGCTACCCGATGGTGGACGTGAAGGTGACGCTGGTGTACGGCAGCTACCACGACGTGGACTCGAGCGAAATGGCGTTCAAGATCGCCGGCTCGATGGCCGTCAAGGAAGCGGCGCGGATGGCACACCCCGTCCTGCTGGAGCCGGTGATGGAGGTCGAAGTGGTGAGCCCGTCGGACTTCCTCGGCGACGTCATCGGCGACCTCTCGAGCCGCCGCGGCAAGATCGGCGGCATGACGCAGCGCGGCGACGCGCAGGTGGTGGCGGCGCACGTGCCGCTGGCGGAAATGTTCGGCTACTCCACGACGCTCCGGAGCATGACGCAGGGGCGGGCGGTGTACTCGATGCAGTTTGATCATTACGAAGAAGTGCCGAAGAGCATTGCCGAGGGCATTATCACGAAGCAGCAGAAAGGCTGAGGCCGAGAGGCACTCAGCAGACTCCCCACATCTCGACAGGATAGCGAGCCATGGCGAAGGCGAAATTTGAGCGGAAGAAGCCGCACGTGAACGTGGGCACCATCGGCCACGTCGACCACGGGAAGACCACCTTGACCGCCGCGCTGACCAAGGTGTCGGCCGACCGGGGCTGGGGCACCAAGTACATCCCGTACGACCAGGTGGCCAAGGCCTCCGAGTCGCAGGGGCGTCGCGATGCCACCAAGATCCTGACGATTGCCACGTCGCACGTCGAGTACGAGACGAAGAACCGTCACTACGCGCACGTCGACTGCCCCGGCCATGCGGACTACGTGAAGAACATGATCACGGGCGCGGCGCAGATGGACGGCGCCATCCTGGTCGTCTCCGCGGTCGACGGTCCGATGCCGCAGACCCGCGAGCACATCCTGCTCGCCCGCCAGGTCGGCGTGCCGGCGCTCGTCGTGTTCCTCAACAAGGTCGATATGGTCGACGATCCCGAGCTGATCGAGCTCGTCGAGATGGAAGTGCGCGAGCTGCTGTCGTCCTATCAGTTCCCCGGCGACACCATTCCGATCGTCCGCGGTTCCGCGCTCTGCGCGCTCGAGGACAAGAAGCCCGAGCTCGGCAAGAACGCCATTCTCGAACTGATGAAGGCGGTCGACACCGCCATTCCGCAGCCGGAGCGTCCGATTGACCAGCCGTTCCTGATGCCGATCGAAGACGTGTTCTCGATCTCGGGCCGCGGCACGGTTGTGACGGGGCGGGTTGAGCGTGGTGTTGTCAAGGTTGGCGAGGAAATCGAGATCGTCGGCCTGCGCGACACGGTGAAGACCACATGCACGGG
>JBAVOB010000306.1:0-2900 GCA_049691655.1 Steroidobacteraceae bacterium
GCCTCGCCGCGCCCGCCATCGAAGTCAAAGTAGGTCAGAACAAGCTTGGGCATTGGAACTCCTCGTATGCGTTTTGCGGAACGCGGGCACCCGGAATCTTAGCGCGTGCCGCGCGATCAGTTGGCACTCCAGCTCGCATGACTCCTTCAGGCTTGGAGCGGGTATTTGTCGGTATGTAGGAGGCGAATAATAAGAATCGGCGACCATGCGGGGCTTAATCCATGTCCGCGGCGGATTCTGCGCACGCGCGCGACCGCACCAAGCGCACCTCGTCGCCCACCGCAATCGCTCCGCCTTCGATCACGAAGCAGTTGAGCGCAAGCTTACCGTCGAACCGGCGGTAGATGCCGCGCGTAATTTCCTTATCCTGGACCAGCGTGTCCGGGTCGTATGACGTCATGATGCAGCGAGACGCAGATCCTGGACACCGATGACGACCTTGCCGATCCGCAAGCACGCGCCCGGCCACTCGCGTTCACCAAGCCCCTCGACGCCGCCGATTACGATGTTTGGTCGTAGCCGGCGCCGGTCGTGGCCAAAGGCCGCAATCGCGCCGTCAGTGGCCACCAGCAACGGCAGCACATCGAAGCGGTCGGCACCGTCGCAGCGCACGAGCTTCGCGCCCGGCCCGGCGATGTCCGCAATCTCGGCGGCAACCTCTGGACCGTCCCAGGGCCGACCATCCACCGTGATTGTGTCCTGCGGTCCCAGCGAGCCCTTGTGGCCCAGAAATCGCGGATGCGAACGGGAGGTGATCACCCGACCCGTCGCGTTCTCTACATGCACGACCCGATCGCCCTCGATTCCAAGAGGCCCCACGCGTACCCGTTCGAGCTCCTCTCCGGCCATTGTCTTGACGGGGTATCGCCAGATTTGCGTGATCTTCACCGCAACCTCTCCTTTCGGGCCAGCACACGAGCTTCACTACTTCCGCGTCGAGCGGCCGCCCGCCGACGGTAACAGCTCGTGTTCGAATCAGACGTTGAAGCGGAAGTGCATGACATCGCCCTCGTGAACGACGTACTCCTTGCCTTCGAGTCGCAGCTTGCCCGCCTCTTTCGCACCGGCCTCGCCCCGGCCGGCGAGGAAATCGTCGAACGCGACGACCTCCGCGCGAATGAAGCCGCGCTCGAAATCCGTGTGGATGACGCCCGCCGCCTGCGGCGCCGTCGAGCCGGCGTGCACCGTCCATGCGCGCACCTCTTTCGGTCCCGCCGTGAAATAAGTGTTGAGTCCGAGCAGCCGATATGCCGCGCGGATCACGCGATTGAGGCCCGGCTCATCGAGCCCGAGCTCCTTGAGGAATTCCGCCCGGTCGGCGTCCTCGAGCTGCGCGATTTCGGCCTCGACCGCCGCGCACACGGCGACGACCTGTGAGCGCTCGCTCGCGGCGATCTTCTCGACCTGCGCGAGCAGCGGATTGTCGTGAAAACCGTCCTCCGCGACGTTCGCGACATAGAGCGTCGGCTTCGTCGTCAGCAGGTGCAGTTCCCGCACCGTCTGCCGATCGGGCTCGTCAATCGGCACCGAACGTGCGGGGCGCCCGGCGTTGAGCGCATCGTGCAGGCGCTTCAGCACGTCGCGGGCGCGGATGGCGTCCTTGTCGGCGGCCTTCGCTGCCTTCTCGGCGCGCTGCAGTGCCTTGTCCACCGACTCGAGATCCGCGAGTGCGAGTTCGGTGTTGATCGTCTCGATGTCGGCGAGCGGATCGATCTTGCCGGTGACATGCACGATGTCGTCGTGCTCGAAACAGCGCACGACGTGCACGATCGCATCGACCTCGCGAATGTTGGCGAGGAACTTGTTGCCGAGCCCTTCGCCCTGCGACGCCCCCTTGACGATCCCGGCGATGTCGACAAATTCGACCGTCGTCGGCACGATCTTCTGCGGGTGCACGATGTCGGCGAGCTGCTGCAGGCGCGGATCGGGCACCGGCACCACGCCCACGTTCGGGTCGATGGTGCAGAACGGATAGTTCTCGGCAGCGATCTGCGCGCGCGTAAGCGCATTGAACAGCGTCGACTTGCCGACGTTCGGGAGCCCGACGATGCCGCACTTGATGCCCATGTTCGCCCAGTAGCCTTGGCAGGAATCGCAGGTCGCGCGCTCAGGCGCCGAGCGCCGGGAGTTCCGGCACCGCGCGCGCATGCAGTCGGTTCATCACGCGCTGCGCACCGTGCTCGAGCAGTTCGGGGATCGCGTCGGCGGCATCGCGCACGGCGTCCCGCAGCAGTCGATCTTCGTCCGCGGTCGGGCGCGTGAGCGCGTAGTCCACAACCTCACCCTTGACGCCCGGGTGCCCGATGCCGAATCGCAGCCGCCAGAACGCCTCGCCCAAGCGGGCGATCACGTCGCGCAGCCCGTTGTGCCCGCCGTGTCCGCCGCCTTCCTTCAGCCGCAGCGCGCCGACGGGGAGATCGAGGTCATCGTGCGCGACCAGCAGCTCGGCGGGGGCGATGCGGTAGAAGCCGGCGACGCTCGCCACCGATGCGCCGCTCAGGTTCATGAAGCTCTGCGGCATCGCGAGCCACAACTCCTGCGACCCGATGCGGACTCGCGCGAGCCGGCATCGGTGGCGCGATTCCTCGCGCCATGCGCCGGCGTGGCGACGCGCGAGTTCCTCGACCAGCCAGAAGCCCGCGTTGTGCCGCGTGCGCGCGTACCCGGGCCCGGGATTGCCGAGCCCGACGATGAGGCGAAGTGGCAGACCGCTCATGTTGTCCCGCCGGCGGCCGCTGCACGGCGGCGGACACCGCGCGGCAAACTACTTCTTGCCGCCGCCTTCCTTCTTCGCGGGCTCGGCCTTGGCGGCTTCCTTCTTGCCCGCCTCGGGCTTGCCCTCTTCCTTCTTGGCTTCGCCCGCTGCCGGCGCGCCCGGCGCCGCCGCCGCGGCCCCTTCC
>JBAVOB010000307.1:0-9943 GCA_049691655.1 Steroidobacteraceae bacterium
GCGCCGCCTCGTCTGCGGTCTGCTCGGGCGGCGGGGGTGGCGGCGCCGGATGCCGGCCGAACCACGGCCACTTGAGCGCGGCGCAGCCCGAGAGCGTCGCGGCGAGCACCAGGCTCAGAAGAAGAACGCGAGTCCGGCTTTCCATTCCTTCAACTCCTCGTTGTCGTTGCGCTTCGTGAACACTACCCGCTCTTTGTACTCGCCGCGCAGGAAGAAGCGGCGCGTCAGGTAGAAGCGAAAGCCGGCACCGACGTAGGCCGACTGGTCCGTTCGGTCGACGAGCTGCGGCCGCAGCGGATCCTGGTCGGTGCGAAACAGGCCTCCGCCGAGCGTGACGAACGGCGAGAAACGCCATTCGGGCACCAACACGTGATTGACGCCGATGTCGATCATGTACCCATTGCGCTGGCGGCCGAGATACTGGGAAACGGTCACATCCACCCCGAGATTCGGATTGATGCGCCGGGCGGCGAAGGCCGAGATCAGGTTCGTGCTGTCGAAGTCGCCGACGAAGCCGCCCATCTCCCAGTGATGATCGGTAAACCCGCTGCGGTCGCCGAGATCGATCTTGAGGAACGTGCCGTCGGCGAGCTGCGTCTTCGCCATGTCGCGCTGCGAGGCCCAGCCTTCGACGCCGCGCTCGCTCCTCACGCGGAACCAGTCCGTGCGGCGGAAGAGGATATCCACGGCCTCGCCGCGCGCGACCACCTGGGTGACCGGGTACCCGCGACCCGGGCCGGTATGCAACTCGAGATACGGTTCCGCCACGAATACCTGCGGCAGGTCGTGCGCGGCGTGTGCGGCGGGCAGCGCGAGGAACGACAGCACCAGCAGCCCCGCAAGGGCCGCTGGGCTAGTTGAGCGGAGCCGACGGGTCGAAAGGATTGTTGAAATACTGTGCCCCAATATCCAGCCACTCGGACAACAAGCGCAGCTCGGCGGCAGTCAGGTAGCCCGCGTGCGATCCGCCCGGCACGAAGCGGCTGAAAAACCGGGTCGAAACACGCGCGCTGCCGGCAACCATCGAGGGCGGCACGGGCACGGGCACCAGAGTCGGTTGCCCCGTGACCGGGTCCACACCTGGCACCAGGATGTCCCGCAGCGCGCCCATGTTAACTTCCTGGGCGTTATCGGTGAACAGCAGTTCGCGATACGACTTGAACTGGGTCGCCACCTCGTCCGAGGCGCCATCCGAGAGGTCGAGCTGCCCGGCCGGCACGCGCACGGCGTTTTGCGCGTCTTTCGGGCTGTGGCAGGCCACGCAGGTGTGATCGGCGGTCACGTTGCCGTTCGCGTCGAGCGTGAGGCGCGGGACCTTCCACAACGGGTGAATGTGCTGCGTGTAGTTGATCGTGATGCGGCAGCGCGCCGACCAGCGCGTCGCGCAATCGAGCGTCGTCGGCGGCACAGTCGCGAGGCCCGGCGCCGACGGATCGGTCGAGACATAGCGGTACGCGAAGCTCGCATCCTTCGGTCGCCCGGCGGCCGCCGGATCGGTCCAGACGTCGTCGAACACCACATCCACGCTCGGCGCGAGGTCGCGGCAGCTGTTGGCGGCGCACGAGACACGCGCCCGGGCTTCGGCCATGGTCTCGCCCGTCTGGGGCGTGAAGCTCGGCAGCGTGTTGCGGAACGGGACACCACCGGCGGCGGCGCCCGCATTCACCGCGTTGAACAGCCCGGCTCGGCCATGGGACTTGCCGCTCGCCGGGTCGTGGCAGCCATTACAGCTGAGGGTTTCGCCCGGACGCAGCTGCAGCCAGTTGACATGGCGCGGTGAGATGCGCTGCCCGCTCGCATCGAGCACGGTGATCTGGAAGGCGACATTCGCCGGTACCTTGACCTTGACCGATCCGTCGGGCTCGACGGGCGCGTAGCCGAGGATCTCGCGCATGAAATTGCTCGCGCCGAAGGCGGAGTTGTCGAGATTCAGTACGTCGTTGTCGGGGATCGATACCGCCTTCTCGATGCGCACGAAGCGCGCCGGACGCTGCGCCGCAGTCGTGACGCGCGGATCGGCGACGCCTGCAATACTGGGCCTCGCGGTGTCGACGCCGTCCACATCGTAGACGCTGCGGATGTCGACGACGCCGACGCCTTCGGCTACGAAGTCGCCGTTCAGATCAAGGGGTGCAGCCTTGTCGAGAATCACCGCGGGGAGCGGCCGCGGCTGGCCGACCACGCCTTCGGTAATCATCACGCCCGGCTCTGGCGTCATCAGCGGCAGGAACGCGTGTTGCGCGACGTCGTACATCCACAGGCTGTAGAGCGCGGCGGCCGGCTGCACGCTTGGGTCGGCGAGCACATCGGGCGTGCAGGCACGTAACTGGCCCGCGATCTGCGCACGACACGGCGTCCAGCTCAGCAGGATGCGGTTGCTGCCGTCCCAGAGGGGAAACGCCGAACCGAATCGACCGCCCTCCGAGATGCCGGATCCGACGCTCACGCGGTTGCCAGTCACCGGGACCTGTGCGGGGCCGGCGAGGTTCGGGCTCTGCAGCGTCGGCTGGGTGTTCTCGACGTAGGTACGCGTGTCGATCGTGTCGAGGTCGCCGCCGAAGTCCGCATCGGTGAACGGCCGCACGAGCGCGAGCACGCCACCCGCGGGCATCTCGCGCGCCTGCACGAACTGCAAGCGCTCGTTCGCGGCGCTGCCCTGATGACTGTGCGCTCCGTAGAGCAATTGCACGTCGGTCCCGTCCGGGTTGGCCGCATAAAGATGAATGCCGCCGCCGCCCGTGCCGCTCTCCCAGCGGCTCCACATGACCCGGCCGTCGCGCAGCACGGTGGCGTCGCGATCGTGCCCCTGGCCGAAAGTGATCTGGTGAATGTTGCCGCCGTTCGCGTCCATGACGTGCAGGTTGAACGCCGGCTCGTTGCGCGCCTCGGTCAGCGCCTCGAATTGCGGCTTGTTCTCATCGAGCAGGATGGCCTTCGATGCGCGCTGGCGCGTCGATGAGAAGACGATGCGCCCATCGGGCAGGTAGTGCGGGCCGACGTCGTTCCCTTCCTCCGCCACGATGTCGGAGGGGATGACCCGACGCAGGTCGTCGGTCGCGAACACGTATTCCCAGATGTTCCAGCTCGGCGGGTCCTTCTCGTTCTGGTTCGCCGCGAGCGGGCCGCGCATCGCGAAGATCAGTCGCGTGCCATCGAAGGAAACGTTGAGATCCTTGATGTCGTAGCGATCCGTCTTCGTCACGCGCTCGGTAATGTTGCGCTCGGGTGCGCTCGCTTCGGCGCGGTCGCGGACATAGATGTCGGCATCGGGGACGGCATCGCGCAGCTCGCGCAGGTCGTCGGTGCGCGGCGGTAGGGTTTTCTTCACATAGGCGATCGGAAAATCGATGGTTCCCGGGGCCGCGCTGCGATCGTGGGCGATGTCGATATCCGCGCCGGGCGAGCAGGCCGCGAGCGCAAGCAGCAGGGCGACGGCCGCGGCGCGCCGCGCGTGGTTCCGACACCGGCCACGAGTCGCTTGGAGAAAAGTGCGCGCGGCGTCCATCCGAAACTCCCGATGCGGGAAGCGCGCAAGTGCGCTGGCCCCGGCGATGTAACTTAATCCCGCCTGCCGCGGATGAAATGCGCGACCCGTCGAAGTCGCGACGGCGTGTCGCGCCGCGAGCGCGCCTGCCGCTGTGCTGCTATCTGTGCGCATTGCTGCTGCTCCGAATCGCGGTGCCGCCTACGGTTGTCCGAGGCGCGTCGCCGTGCCGTGATCGCCGTCGCAGTTCCACGCGCGACAGTGCCACATATGCGCGAGCCGCGCGATATGTCGCGCGGCGCAGATGTCGGTGCGTTGAGACAGTTGTTAGGGGTGTTTCCCGGTCCGTATAGTCCCCGCGATCCGCGACAACGGATTCCTGCCACGGAATGACCGTCATGACACACAGCAGCCTGGGCGAGCGGGAGTGGTGGCCGGCACGTGCGCGTGCAATGGCCGCGTGCCTGCTGCTGCTCGGCGCGGGCCTCGCTCCCGCGGCGCACGCGGGCGCTCGCGAGCAGGCGAAGCGCATCTACGACCGTATTGCCGGCGTGCCGCCTGCGGCCGCGATGCTCGATACCATGACGGCGGACATCGCGGGGGGCAATCCCCTGGCGGCTGCCCTGCGCGCGGTCGAGGCGCCGAGCTTCTACAACGTGACGCTGAAGAATTTCGCGACCCCCTGGACCAATCGCGAGCAGACCGTGTTCGCGCCGCTCAACGACTACACGGCGACCGTCATCGGCATGGTGCGCGACGACGAGCCGTTCAACACGCTGCTGTCGGCGGATATCCTCTACATCGGCGCGGCCGCGACGGGCGTGCCGGCCTACTCGCCGGCGAACAACGACCATTACGATCAGCTGGAACAGAGCGGTGCGGATCTCAAGGCCGTGCTGCAGAAGACCACGCAGTCCGCGGTGACGGGCATTCCGGCGAGCGCGACCGCCGGCGTGCTGACCACGCGCGCCGCTTCGCAGGCCTTCTTCATCGCGGGCACCAATCGCGCGATGTTCCGCTTCACGCTCATGAACCATCTGTGCCGCGACCTGGAGCAGCTGCACGACACGACGCGCCCGCCGGATCGCATCCGGCAGGACGTCAGCCGTTCCCCGGGCGGTGACAGCCGCATCTTCCTCAACAGCTGCGTTGGCTGCCACAGCGGCATGGACCCGATGGCACAGGCCTTCGCGTATTACAACTACGACGAGGCGCAGGGGCGGCTCGCCTACACCTCCGGCCAGGTGCAACCGAAGTACGGGATCAACAGCGACAACTTCAAGCCCGGCTACGTCACACGTGATGACAGGTGGGATAACTACTGGCGCAAGGGCACAAATCAACTGCTCGGCTGGGACGCGCGCTTGCCGGGCGGCGGTAACGGCGCCAAGACGCTCGGGCAGGAACTCGCCGGGAGCGATGCCTTCGCGCAATGCCAGGTCGAGAAGGTGTTCAAGGCCGTCTGCTTCCGCGCCCCGGCGAACGCCGCGGACCGCAACCAGGTCGGCGTGATGACCGCGGCTTTCAAGGCGAACGGCTACAAGATGAAGCGCGTGTTCGCGGACGCCGCCGTGTATTGCAAGGGCGACTGAGGGAGGCCGCCGATGCCGAATGCCCGCACCTGGCTCCGCTCCGCGGTGCCGCTGCTCCTCGCAGCGCTCGCCGCCTGCTCGGGCGGCGCGTCGACACAGGAGAACCCGGTGGTCGTGGCGCCGCCCGTCGCCGACTACACGGGTCCGGCGCCGGCTACCGCGGACGTGCAGGCGTTCAAGGTCAACCTGTGGGAAAACATCAAGGCTAACAACCGTTGTGGCGGCTGCCACAATGCGACCGGCCAGACACCGCGGTTCGCGCGCAACGACGACGTGAACCTCGCGTACCTGGAGGCGAACGGCGTCGTCTCGCTCACCCAGCCTGACCAGTCGCGCATGGTCGCCAAGGTGGGCGGCGGCCACAACTGCTGGCTGTCCTCGAACAGCGCCTGTGGCGATATCCTGACGACCTGGATCCGCAACTGGGCGGGCGCGGTCGCGGTCGGCGGGCGGACCATCCAGCTGCTGGCTCCGCCCATCAAGGAAGTCGGCGGCAGCAAGACGTTTCCCGCGACCTCGGCGGAGTACGCGAACACCATCTGGCCGCTCGTCAAGCAGTACTGCGCGCGCTGCCATTCGGCCGCGGCCGCGACGCCGCAGTCCCCGTATTTCGCCGACGCCGACCCGGACGTCGCCTACGCCGCGGCGCGCCCGAAGATCAACCTGGACGATCCGACGAAGTCGCGCTTCGTGGTGCGGTTGCGGGACGAGTTCCACAACTGCTGGAGCGATTGCGCGCAGAACGCCGCGCTGATGCTGCAGAAAGTGAACGACTTCGTGGGGCCGCTCCCCGTACAGCAGGTCGACGCGTCGCTCCTGCTGTCGAAAGCGCTGTCGCTGCACGACGGCACGGTCGCCTCGGGCGGCAACCGCTACGACACGAACCTGATCGCACTCTACGAGTTCAAGACCGGCAGCGGCACGACCGCGTTCGACACGAGCGGCGTCGAGCCCGCCGCGAACCTGAACTTCTCCGGCTCCGTCGAGTGGGTCGGCGGCTGGGGCATCTCGATCAAGGCGGGCGGCAAGGCGCAGGCTCCGACGGCGTCCAGCAAGAAGTTCACGGACCTGATCAAGTCGACCGGCGAATACTCGATCGAAGCGTGGGCCGCGCCGGCCAACGTTGCACAGGAGGACGCCTACCTCGTCAGCTACTCCGGCGGCACGGCTGCGCGCAACGTGACGCTCGCGCAGCACGCATACCAGTACGAAGCCTTCAATCGCAGCGACACTACCGATGCCAACGGCGCGCCGGCGCTGCTCACGAGCGACAAGGACCGCGATGCGCAGGCATCGCTCCAGCACGTGGTGCTCACCTATAGCCCGGTGGGTGGACGGCGACTGTACGTCAACGGCGTGTACACCGGCGATCCGGATCCGCGCGCCGGCGGCTCGCTCAAGGACTGGGACGACAGCTTCGCGCTGGTGCTCGGCAACGAAACGTCGGGCAACCGCCAGTGGACGGGCGTGCTGAAACTCGTGGCGATTCACAATCGCGCGTTGACGCTGACGCAGGTCCAGCAGAATTTCGCGGCAGGGGTCGGCGAGCGCTACTTCCTGCTTTTCAACGTCGAGGCGCTCACCAACATGCCGAAGAGCTACCTCATGTTCGAGGCCAGCCAGTACGATAGTTACTCGTACCTGTTCACCAAGCCGACATTCATCAGCCTGGATCCGGCGGCGGTGCCGGACAACATCCCGATCAAGGGGCTACGGATCGGCGTGAACGGCGCCGAGGTCAGGGTCGGGCAGGCCTACGTTCCGCTGGCGGCGACCGTCACGGCGGCCGGCTACCAGGCGGCCACCGGCCAGCGGCTGGCCGATCTCGGCACGGTCATTGCGCTCGAGAAGGGGGCGGACGCCGACCAGTTCTTCCTCTCCTTCGAGCAGATCGGCAGCAGGACGCACGCAGCCGCCGAGCCCGCGCCGCCGCCGCCGGCCGTGCCGCTCGATCTGCCTCCGCAGCCGGACATCGGCGTGCGTACTTTCGACAGGTTGAACCGCTCGATGTCGGAGATCACCGGCGTGCCGACTTCGAACCCGGCGGTGGCGCAGACCTTCCAGCAGGTGAAGCAACAGCTGCCGACGGTCGAGAACCTCAACGCGTTTCTCGCCTCGCATCAGACCGGCATTGCGCAGCTGGCCATCAAGTACTGCGGCGCGCTGGTGGACGATGCCGCCAAGCGGCAGGCGTTCTTCCCGGCACTCGACGTCGGCCAGTCTGCCAGCGCGTTCTTCGGCGCGTCCGGGTCGGCCGGCCGCAGCGCGGTCATCGATCCGCTGCTCGCGAACGTCGTGGGGTCGAACCTGCTGACGCAACCGTCCGACGCGCAAGTGCGCAGCGAACTGGACGCTCTCATTTCCAAGCTCACAGCAGGCGCCGCGGGCACGCTCCCGGGCCGCACGGCAACCGTCGCCAAGGCGGCGTGCGCCGCGGTGCTCGGCAGCGGCACGCTCACCCTGCAATAGGTACCGAGGACGCTCCGCATGCATATCCTCCGCAAGATCCCCCGAGGCCTGCGCCCCGACGAACCGGTCCGACATGGCGATCACCCGCGGCCGCTCACGCGGCGCGAACTGATCTCGGCGGGCCTGCGCGGCGGGGCCGCCCTCGTCATGGTGCCGGCGGCCGTGGCCGCGGTCCTGCGCTCGGGCGCCGCGCGCGCCAATGTGATCGGCGACCTCGACGCGGCAGGGCTCGACGCGACCGGCTGCGGAATTTCGGCGGGCGCGGGCAAGATTCCGTTCATCTGCTTCGATCTCACGGGCGGTGCGAATATCGCGGGCTCGAACGTGCTGATCGGCGGTCCTGGTGGCCAGCTCGATTTTCTCTCGACCGCCGGCTACTCGAAGCTCGGGCTGCCGGGAGAGATGGCACCGAACGGGAGCGGTGCCAACAGCTTCATCGACGCTTCTTTCGGCCTGGCGTTTCACTCCGACAGCGCCTTCCTGCGCGGCATGAAGCTCAAGGCCGCGAGCGCTACCACCCAGGCGGGCACCAACGGCGCAATCATCGCCGCGCGCTCCGAGAACGACACTGCTAACAACCCGCATAATCCGATGTACGGTATCTGGCGGGCCGGCGCCGACGGCCAGCTGCTCACGCTCATCGGTTCCCGGGCCTCGGATTCGGGCGGTAACTCGGTGGCGCCCGCTTCGATGATCGACCTGTCGGTGCGGCCGACCAAAGTGGACCGCGCGAGCGACGTCACCGGGCTGGTCGATACCGGAGAGCTCGGGACGCTGTTCCCCAATCCCGCCGACGCGGTCGCGGTGCTCGAATCGATGGCGGTCCTCAACTACCGCAAGCTCGACGCCGTGCAGACCAAGGTGCCCTCCGATGCCGACCTCAAGCGATTCAACAAGTGTGCGTACGTGAAATCCGCGTACCTCGCCGAGCAATTCTCGAGCCCGGCTGCGCTTGACCCGAGCAAGGATCCGAACATCGCGGGCCCCGGCGGGATCTTCACCCCGGCCGAACTCGCGGGCGACGCTGAATTCCAGAAAACCGCTGCAGTGATGAAAATGGTCATCGACGGCAACGCCGGAGCCGGCACCGTCCAGATGGGCGGTTTCGACTATCACACCGGGGACCGCGCGACCGGCGAACTGCGCGACTTCCGCGCTGGCAAGTGCATCGGCGCCTGCCTGGAATACGCCGCGCGCACCGGCAAGCCACTCATGATCTACGTCTTCAGCGATGGATCGCTGTCGTCGAACGGCACGATCGACAGCTCGGTGGACGGTCGCGGCAAGGGGGTCTGGACCGGCGACAACCAGTCGACCGCTGCGTCATTCTTCCTGGTGTTCAATCCGCGCGGGCGCGCGGCGCTGCGGGGCGGGGCGGGCGGTCTGCCGGCGGAGCGCCACCAGCAGATCGGTTATTACCGCGCGGACGGATCGATCGACACGACCTCGAGCCCGGCGGCGAACGCCGTCAACCTGCTCGTGGAAACGGTCGTGCTCAACTATCTCGCGCTGCACGGCGAAGAAGGCCGCTTCCCGACCCTGTTTCCGAATCACGGACTCGGCGGTACGCAGCTGCGCGACGGTCTTACCTCGTTCGCCCCGATCGTGAACAGCGTCATCGGCGGCTGACGCCCGCGGCGGACCGGCGCGCGATTCCGGGCCGGCGCGCATGTTGTGCTTCTCTCTTTTGGAAGCCGCTTCCCCGGGTTCATTGACATACTTCAGTCGGCTATGCGAGCTTGGCGCGTGCCGCAACCGGCGCTGGGTCGAGCGTTCGAGGACTCTTTGAATTCTCCAGGGATTTCGTATCGCGCACGCGCGTCATGGGTGCTGGCTTTGAGTGCGCTCGTTGCGCCCGCGCTGGCGGCCGACTACGCGCTGCTTGGTCGCATGGCGCCCGATTTCGCGCTACCGGCCGTGATGGGCGGCAACGTGCGGCTGTCGGAACATCGGGGCGACGTGGTGGTCGTCACGTTCTGGAGCAGCCGCTGCAATACCTGTCGCGCGCAGCTGGCGATGCTCGATGGGCTGGCCGCGACCTATCAATCCGCAGGCTTGGCGGTGCTCGGCGTGGCGGTCGAGGACAACGCGGCGGGTTCCCGGGAATTCGCGCGCTCGGTCGCGGTCCGATTTCCGCTGTTGATCGATTCCGCGAAGCGGGTTGCGCGTGCCTGGCGGGTGGATAGCCTGCCGATGACGGTCCTGATCGATCGCGCGGGCAAGGTACGCGCGGTGCATCGCGACGTCATGGCCCAGGCCGGGCCGGTCTACCAAAGGGAACTGCGCCCCCTGCTGGACGAATAGCACTAACGTGATTCGGGAACCACTCATGCTCAATGCAACAAGATCCGGGAACGCGTGGCGAGCTTACAGGGCGAGCTGGGCGATCCTCCTGGTG
>JBAVOB010000308.1:0-35320 GCA_049691655.1 Steroidobacteraceae bacterium
GTGCCAACTGATCGCGCGGCACGCGCTAAGATTCCGGGTGCCCGCGTTCCGCAAAACGCATACGAGGAGTTCCAATGCCCAAGCTTGTTCTGACCTACTTTGACTTCGATGGCGGGCGCGGCGAGGCCGCGCGCCTGGTGATGCACCTCGCCGGCATCGCTTTCGAGGACAAGCGCATCGCCGGCAAGGACTGGCCCGCGCTACGCGACAAGACGCCGTTCCAGGCCCTGCCGGTGCTGGAAGTGGATGGCAAGGTGATCACGCAGTCCAACACCATCAACCGCTACCTCGGCAAGCTTGCCGGACTCTACGCGAAGGACGACTGGCAGGCGGCGCTGGTGGATGAGGTGATGGACGCGGTCGAGGATATTTCCACCAAGATCGGCAACACCATCGCGCTTGAGGGCGAGGCCAAGAAGAAGGCGCGCGAGGCGCTCGCGGCGGGTCCCATCCCGCGCTTCCTGCAGCAGATCGAGGCCCGACTCAAGGCGAGCGGTGGCGAGTGGTTCGTCGAGAAGCGCCTGACCGTCGCCGACCTCAAGTGTTTCCTGTGGGTGCGCTGGCTCAAATCCGGGGCGCTTGACGATGTCCCCGCCGACATCGTGGACAAGCATGCGCCGCTGCTGGCGCAGCACCTGGAGCGGGTCAAGAATCTCCCCATGATCGCGGCGTATTACGCGGCGCGCAGGAAGTGACGAGGTCGCTCGCTGGGTACTCCCACAGCCCGCACTCGCCCGCGTCAATGCTGCGCTTTGAGGAAGTTCACGATGGGCTCGTAGCACTCCGTTCGATCAGGCAGCGCGTGATTGGCGTAGGGGGCGCGTCTCGTCGGCGATCGCCAGCTCGCAGTGCTCGAACAAATCAGTCGCCATCTGCTGCGCGTTGGCAAGCATGGGGTCGTGCCGCGAGCCGAAAATGATGGTTGGAATCGTAATCCTGTTGTGGCTCGGGCCAAGATACTCGCGCATATGACGCTGCATCATCTGTGACGTCGGGCCGGCGAAGCTCATCAGGAAGCGGATGGACTGGAAGGCTGCGTGGCCCGCCTTGCGTGCCGCGGCCACGAGCTGCGCAGCGCCACCGCCATTGGAATAGCCGGCGATGCCGTCGGGGCGCTCGCGGCGGCATAGGTCCGCGAGGTAAGTCATGCTGTCCTCGAGGCCAACGTAGCGGTTGTCGGTGAACCGGAACCAGCAGCGCGGCTCCTCGAAGCCAAAGGCGTTCACCTCAGCGTCGGTGCAGCCCATGTCGTTCTTGAGCAGGCTGCGAACCACGTCGGCCTCGAGAAGATTGGGGCCCGCCGGATAGACCCACGCGGCCAGCTCCGCACACGCCTGCGCGCAGTGCACAAAGTGCCACTTTTGGTGCGCGTGCTTTTGCGGGTTACTCCCGAGACAGTGCAATGTCACGATTTTGAGCTTGCTCATCGTCAGCGCCCACCCTGATTTCTCCGGCTGCCGCAACTAGCGGCACCTCACCACCTGGGTGAGGTCTCCGCCCCCGCGTATAGCGCTGGCGAAGCTCGCCCTCGTCGCAGACGACGACCATAGACTCAATCGGGGGCAGAGTTCTGGCTTCCTTTCGCGCCTGCTCGCTTCACAAGCATCGCAGCGCACCATTCGAGGTGGGCCGGTTTGTGACGGCAAGCTATGTCATATGCGGACGTGCGCGACGTGAGGCGCGAATGCTGCCGCCAAGCGACGTTCGCGAGTAATGCTGCTTACCCACCGACGCGATACTTGGCGCGGCGGGCCGTGTTGTGTCAGCCGTGAATGTCGGCTTCCGGGCAGACATCTTGACCGAATGAACTTCCGGTCCGGGCCGAACCCGGATGGAGTGACCCGAAATTCCGGGCCCCGACCCCATTCACACAGTTGTGACCCGAAGCGGTCGGTCACGACAGGCCGCTGTCGCGCCGCCTACTCCGTCGCCGAAACTGGCGGCAATCGGTTTCCTTTCGCGCCGGTCTGAAAAAAACCCCGGCGCGAGGCCGGGGTTCCATAGTCACGGTCGAGCGTCTCGCTCACCACTCTAACACCGTCATCTTGATATTGGCGTAGCTGTGAAACCGTGCGTTACGGAAGTCGTCGGCTCCCTGAGAATTCCGACAACAACTCCGTCGTCAGAAATGCCCTCAGCAACGGTGTCAAACCCGGGAACCACCAGCAGGTCGTCAGCGACGATCGTGAGTGCCTGATAGCCCGACCGGCCGCGCAGCTTGGTGACGAAGGCCTTGCTGTTCGGAAAACTTCCAATGAAGCCGGCGATGCGACCCGATTCAGTAATGCCACGGGCACGTGTATCGAGACTGTTCACTCGAAAATACGTCACCGACCCGCGGCTATCCCGCAGCCATCCATAGATGCCTGCCGGACAGCCTGCGCATGCTTTGTCAGCTGCCAGGAAGGTGCTGCCGACAACGTCTCCACGGGAGTCGATTCCGTGCGCGATAGTCCCGGAGCCAACGTTGAGGTCTGTGAATGTCTGTCGGGCAGGGTCGTAGATAAATCCGACTAGATCGGTCGCCGTATCGTAGATCCCGGTAACCACCCCGTGCTCGTTGATCCCCCGGAAATCAGTGCCAGACACCGCCCCAGGATGCGAAATAAACGTATACGCACCGCGCCGGCTGCGGATGAATCCGTATTCTACGAATCCGTTAGGGTTTTGCGAGTCAAGGCGAAAAGCATAACCCGCGATTGCACCTGATTCGTTGACGCCCAATGCGGCGGTGATGTCGTATCCCGGTGGTGACACGTCTGTGAACCGTCCAGTCGCGGCACCGTAGCGCAACGAGACTCCTATATCGCCATTGGCATCTGCCGCGATCTGCCCGTCGTCACTGATTCCCCAGAACTCTGTATTCGGGAGGGTAGTGGCTGGTGCCTGATAATCGATCACCTTGTACCTGTACGAGGCAGCTTGCGCCGGCGCGATGAACGTCGCCAGCAGCGCGAGCGCCGCCGTTCTGAGAAATACTTTCCTCATGTCCATTGCTCCCCTTTAGTTGTCTTAGATGGAATCGTGCCCTGTGCCACGCCCGTTGAATCCGTGCGCGGCGCTCCGTGCGGACTCGACTCGGTCAAGTTCGAATGCCGGAGATGCCTCTACGATACGCGCACGCCGTTGACCACGTCATTATGGTTAAGCGCCCGTTATATTAAGTCTCCGGCCCCCAAGCCTGCGACGGTGTACGTCAGGCGTTTCGATCAACGGCCCTCGCCCCCTTAACGCGCAATGGCCGCTATGCGGCGGAGATTCTTGGCCTTGCGAGGACCGCTTCGGGCCGGTTGTAGCCGGTCGCGCTCTCGGATAGCGGACATGATGCCGGTGTAGGACTGCGTGAACTCGAGCGACCGCGCGCCATGGCGCTTCTCGAGCCTGAGGCTATCCTGCGCCCGCGACCCCCTCGGGATTGAAGCGGCGCGTCGCATCGACCGCGAGCCACGCGAGGCCGCTCGCGAGCGCAAACCCGGATCCCACCACGAAGGCTGTTGTCCACATGCCGTGGCCGGACAGGTAGGCGACGATCGGGATGCCGATGAGCCCACCCAGATTGCCGCCGGTATTGAGCAGGCCGGTTGCCGCCATCGTGTCCGCCCGGGCGATGTACATCTGCGCGGCCCACGCCGGCCCTTCGATGAGCTCCACGCTGGCGTACGCGGCCGTCAGCGCAGCCACGGCCCAGTAGGGGTTAGCGGCTTGGACCGCGACGATCAGTAACACGCCGGCACCCGGCAGGGCGATCAGCGGGATCAGGCGGAATCCCCAGCGCGGCCCGAAGCGGATGAACAGCGTAGATCCCAGCTTGCCGCCGACGACCGAGCCTAACGCGGCACCGAGTGGTGGCAGACTCGCCAGCCACCCGCTCTCGAGGATCGTGAAGTGACGCTGCTGCACCAGATAGAGAAAGCACCAGCCGGAGAGCAGATAAAAGACATAGTTCATGCACAGGTAGGAAAAGGTGATTAGCACCAGGTCCCGATTGCGGAGCAGCCGTCCGATGCGCGGCCAATCGATGCGTGCCGGGCCGGCGACCGGCGTGACGTCGCCGAGCTCGGCCAGCTCCGCGGGCGATACGCCGGGATGCTCGCGTGGAGTGTCGCGCCCGTACCAGGCCCATAAGGCAACGAGAACCAGGGCGGGCAAGCTCGCCCATACAAGCGCCGCGCGCCAGCCGAAGGATTGCATCAGGTTTGCGATGAGTGGCGGCGTGACTGCGCTCCCGAAGTTCATGAACATCGCCTGCAGGCCGAGCACGAGCGACCAACGGCTCGCGGGAAACCAGCTTTCGAATACACCGGCGGACACCGGGAACACCGGTGCCTGCGCGACGCCGAGCACGAACTGCGCGATCATCAGTACGGCGAACAGCACGCCTCCGCCGATGAGCATCGGTGCGGTCGGCGTCGCGAGCACGGCGGCGAAAGCAACGATGCTGATGACGATGAACGCGCGGCGCGCGCCGACGCGTTGCCCATAAAGTCCGCCGGGAAACTGCAAGCAGGTGTAGCCGGCAACGAAAGCCCAGTAGAGCAGACCGACCTGCATCTGGCTGAACGCGAGGTCCGGCATCATGGGTTCGGCGGCGACCGTCACCACCTGGCGCTGCACGTAGGCGAAGAAGGCGAACGCACACATGAACCCGAAGATCCACCAGCGGATTCGCACACGAGCGAGGATGCCTAGCACGTGCACCTCGTGACTACAGCGAACGCGGAGCTCGACATCTTCGGTAGCCCCCCGGCAGCGTCGGCCTGCATGGCCGCTTCGGGGATGCGGTGCAGCAGCGACTGGCGCGATCTTTCAAGACTAAAGGAGCATGATCGGTGTCACAACAGAGATACGGGCAGGACAGACCCGCGATGAAGACGTTTCCCATCGACACGGTCCGCAGCCATTTCCCGGCCTTGGCGAGCGGCGCAGTCTTCCTCGACAACCCCGCCGGCACGCAGGTGCCGCGGCAGGTCATCGCGGCAGTGTCCGCCGCGATGACCGGGGCTGCGAGCAATCTCGGCGGCTTCTTCCAGGCATCGCAAGCCGCCGATGCAATTTACGAGCGCGCGCACGCCGCGATGGCGGAACTGCTCGGCGGCGCAGCTGGCAGGGAAATCGTCATCGGCCAGTCGATGACTGCGCTCACGTTCCAGATGTCGCGGTCCCTCGGCCGCAACTGGCACCCGGGTGACGAGATCATTGTCACCAGGATGGATCACGAAGGAAACGTCTCTCCATGGCTTCGGCTCGCCGATGATCGCGGGCTGACCATCCGCTGGTTGCCCTTCAACCGGGAGACCTGGCGCATCGAGCCGGAGGACCTCAAGTCCCTGTTGACCGCTCGCACTCGCCTGCTGGCCTTGAACTACGCGAGCAATCTGACGGGCTCCATCAACCCGGTCGCTGAACTGACGCGAATTGCGCACGCTGCCGGCGCGCTGGTCTACGTCGACGCGGTCCAGTTCGCGCCCCACGGCAAGACGGATGTCGCGCGCCTTGGCTGCGATTTTCTCGTTTGTTCCGCCTACAAATTCTTCGGACCGCACCTCGGCGTGCTGTGGGGGCGCGAGGCGCTGCTCGCCGACCTGTATGCCTATGCCGTGCGCTGCGCGCCGGCGGAGCTGCCCAAACGCCACGAACCCGGTACGCCGCAGACCGAACTGCTCGCGGGGCTGGCCGCATCGGTCGACTATCTGATGTGGCTCGGCGAACAAGTGGGTGCAAGCGGGACCCGCAGCGAAAAGATCGTCGCTGCCTACCAAGCGGCGACGGCCCACGAGATGCCTCTGGCACAGCAGCTCATTGAGGAGCTGCGGGGAATTCCGGGTCTGCGTGTGCAGGGCATTACGCACCCGGAGCGGCGCGGCGATCGTGTCCCGACCGTATCCGTCACCCACCCTGCGCACCGCAGCAGCGCGCTGGCGCGCGCACTCGCCGCGCAGGGAATCAACGTCTGGTCCGGGCACAACTACGCTGTGGAAATCGCCCGGCAGCTGGGTCTTGACGAACAGGAGGGCGTGTTGCGCATTGGTCTCGCGCACTACAACACGGCCGCCGAGGTGGAGCGCGTCGTCCGATCGCTGCGAGCTCTGCTGCGCTGAATCAGAGTGCGGACCGTGTCTCGCGCTCAAAGGGGCGCGCCTGCCGGTCTGTCTCGATTGACCGCGACCCGTGCGAGGGGCTAGCGTTCACCGACGGGCATTAAGGGAGGGAACGCACATGGCAGCCAAGAAAGCAAAACGGACGACGCATCGCAGCAGCAAGGGCACCAAGCTCTACGCGGTGCGCAACGCAAAGGGTCAGTTCAAGGACATCCAGACCTATAAGCGTGCGCATTCCGCCGATCTCAGGAGGAAGGGAACGAAGTCCGACTGATCGGGTTTTCCGCTGCGACGGCCCGCGTTTGCGCGCGCGGCATGTATGCACGACCCCGCCCAGACTCTAGCGGGCGAGCACGTCGATGTCGTCTGCGGCATGCGCGTCGCGGCGAGCGACACGCTGCGCGCGGAGCACGGCGGGCGCGTCTATTACTTCTGCAGCGAGCGCTGCGCGAGCCGGTTCAGGGCCGATCCGCAGCGCTACGTGGCACCGGCCACGGCCGCGGTTGCGACGGCCGTGCAGGTTGGGCCGGGGCCTGAGTACACCTGCCCGATGCATCCCGAGGTGCGACGCAGCGGACCGGGGAGCTGCCCGATCTGCGGCATGGCGCTCGAGCCGGTGCTGCCGACCGGCGCAGTGGACGGCGCCGAGCTGCGGGATTTTACGCGCCGATTCGCCATCAGCGTACCGTTCGCGCTCGCCGTCGTGCTGCTGGCGATGACCGGCGAGCGGTTCTGGCCGGGCACGAATCATGCGCTGCGTCACTTCCTCGAGCTTGCGCTCGCGACACCGGTCGTGCTGTGGGCGGGGTGGCCGCTCCTCGAACGCGGCGCACGTTCGCTCGTCTCACGGCACTTCAACATGTTCACGCTGATTGCGATCGGCGTGGTCGCCGCGTATGGCTACAGCCTGGTCGCGACGCTCGCGCCGGGTATCTTTCCGGACGCAGCGCGCATGCATGGTCAGGTCGCCGTGTATTTCGAGGCCGCGGCGGTGATCGTGGCGCTGGTGCTGCTCGGCCAGGTGCTCGAACTGCGGGCGCGTGCCGCGACCTCGTCCGCCATCCGCCAACTGCTCGATCTCGCGCCGCAGACCGCCCGTCGCATCGCGCCCGATGGCCGTGAGGATGACGTGCCGGTTGCAGTGGTCGCCGTGGGCGATCGGCTGCGCGTGCGGCCGGGAGAGAAGATTCCGGTCGACGGCCTGGTCCTCGAGGGCGAAAGCGCCGTCGATGAGTCGATGCTGACCGGCGAGTCGCTCCCGGTCGTAAAAGCAGCGGGGGCGCGCGTGGCCGCCGCGACCCTGAACGGGAGCGGCACGCTCGTGTTCCGCGCCGAGCGCATCGGCTCGCAGACGCTGCTTGCGCGCATCGTGCAGCTCGTCGCCGCCGCGCAGCGCAGCCGCGCGCCAATGCAGAAGCTTGCGGATCGTGTCTCGCAGTGGTTCGTCCCGGCGGTGCTCGGCGCGGCCGCGTTCACGTTCCTCGCGTGGTTGTCGATCGGTCCGGAGCCGCGGCTCGCCCACGCGCTGATCAACGCGATCGCCGTGCTCATCATCGCCTGTCCGTGTGCGCTCGGGCTCGCGACCCCGATGTCGATCATGGTGGCCAGTGGTCGCGGCGCGCGCGAGGGCGTGTTGTTCCGCAACGCCGAAGCGATCGAGCGCCTGTGCGGCATCGACACGCTCGTCGTGGACAAGACGGGCACGCTCACCGCCGGCAAGCCCGCCGTCGAGAGGATCATTGCGCAGCCGGGATTCTCGGTGGACGACGTCCTGCGACAGGCCGCCTCGCTTGAGCGCGGCAGTGAACATCCCCTCGCGCAGGCGATCGTGGGCGAAGCGACGCGCCGCGGATTGGTGTTCTCCGCTGTGCACGGTTTCCGCGCTATCGCAGGGCAGGGCGTCCGCGGACTCGTGGATGCCAGGCCCGCGGCGCTCGGCAACGACGCACTGATGCGGTCGCTGGACATCGATACGGCGCCGCTCGAAGCTGAAGCCGGCGCGCTGCGTGGTGAGGGACTCACGGTTGCGTACTTAGCGGCCGATCGACGGTTCGCGGGGCTCCTCGCGGTCGGCGACCCGGTTCGCGAGTCGACGGCGCCCGCGCTCGCGCATCTGCGCGAGTCCGGGGTGCTGGTGATTCTAGCGAGCGGCGACAATCCGATCACGGTGGCAGCCGTCGCGCACCGGCTCGGCATCGGCGACGCGCGCGGCGGCGTGACGCCCGAGGGCAAGGCGGCGCTGGTCGCGGAATTGCAGCGCCAGGGTCGCCGGGTGGCCATGGCGGGCGACGGCATCAACGATGCGCCGGCGCTCGCCCAGGCCGACGTCGGCATCTCGATGGGTACCGGGACGGACGCGGCGATCGAGAGCGGTCACGTCACGCTGATGAACGGGGATCTGCGCGGCATCGAGCGCGCGCGCCGGCTCTCGCAGCTCACCGTGCGCAACATGAAACAGAACCTGCTGTTCGCGTTCGTCTACAACATGCTCGGCGTGCCGGTCGCGGCCGGTGTTCTCTATCCATTCTCCGGCGTGCTGCTCTCGCCGATGATTGCGGCCGCGGCGATGAGCTTCTCGTCGGTATCCGTCATCGGCAACGCGCTCCGGCTGCGGTTCACGCGCTGAACTGCACGAGGGCACGAGTCGCGCGTCCGGCGCCGGATCTAACTAGATTTCACCCGGCCAGTCCGCGCCCAGGGTCCGGAAGCGCTGCCGGATCGCGGCAACGGCCGCGGCGGGCAGCGGCCCTTTCTCCGCGATGGCCGCGTCGTGCCGCAGGTGCTCGAGTTTCGCTGTTCCCACGATGGCGCAACTCACCTCGGGTTGGTGCGCGCTGAAGCGCAGCGCGAACTCGTCCCACGGCAGCCCGAGCGTGTCGTAGGCGAGTTGCTGCATCCGCTCCCAGTATAGTTCTGCGTATTGGCCAACCGGTCGCTGGCTGAAGCGCCACGGCGTGTTGCCGAGCGGGCGCTTCGCAATCACGCCCATGCCGCGCTGCGCCGCGCGCTGCAGCCGCCCGTCGAGGCTCGCCTGATCGAAGAGATTGACCGAACACTGGATGGCGTCGAGCCGTGGGTCCGCAATCGCCCAGTCGAGCGCCGCGTTTTCGCCCGAGTACGCGGCACAGCGGATCTTGCCTGCGTCGCGAGCGCGCAGCAGCGCCTCGACGACCGCGCCGGCCTGCAGGGTCGCGAGGTCGCAGGAGTGCAGGTGCACGATGTCGATGCAATCGGTGCGCAGCAGCTTGAGCGCTTCGTCGACGCCCGTATCGACCGCGCCGGCCGTCCAGTCCGCGACGCCGGCGACGCCGTAGCCGAGCTTGGTCGAGAGCAGGAACTCGGAGCGACGGTGTGCGAGGTGCCGGCCGATGTGCGCCTCGCTCAGCCCGTAGCTGCGCCCCGTGTCGATCAGGTTGATGCCAAGATCGAGCGCAGCGTTCAGCAGGCGCGAAACGTCGGCTTCGTCGAGCGCGGCGTCCCCGATCCGCCCCGTGCCGAACCCGAGCATCGAGACCTTGAGTCCCGTCCGGCCGTATCGGTTCTGCTGCACGCGGTCAGTGCCTCAACAGGAACGTCAGCGGGAGATCGACACGATCGCGCCACGCCTGTTCGTTGTGAGTTGCGCCTGGAAAGACGCGCGAATCCCAGTCAAGTCCCGCGCGGTAACCACGCTCCGTCATCAGGCGATCGACGCGTTCCTGGAACGGTCCATAGAGCGCATCGAGGAACACGGTGCCGTGATCAAAGTAGATTCGGTGCGTGCCCGGCGGCGGCAGATGCTCGCCGAGCCAATCGATGTAGGCGCGGCCGATGCGCTCGACGCGCGCATCGCTCGGCGGACCGAGCAGCTCGCGGTTCGTCGTCAGTACCCAGTGCGTCGAGAGGCAGCCGGCGCCGCCGAACACCTCGGGGTAACGCGCGAGCGCATAGAGCGAGATCAGCCCGCCCATGCTCGAGCCCAGGATAAAGGTGTCGTCCCGGCCCGGCCGGGTGCGAAAGTTCGCGTCGATGAAGGGTTTCAGCTCCTCAACGAGAAAGCGCAGGTACTCCTCGGACTGCGGGGCACCGCCGCCGCCTGCCTCGACCAGTGCGCGCAGTTCCGGGTCGAGGCGCTCGACCGCAGCGGCCGGCGCGTATTCGCGCCAGCGCGCCGCGGTGTTGGCGATGCCGACCACGATCGTCTTGCGCACCTTTCGCGCGCGCTCGAGCGCGGCGAGATGCGCGTCGACCGCCCAGGGTTCATGGGCCATCGACGTTGCCGGATCGAAGAGGTTCTGGCCATCGTGCATGTAAAGCACTGCATAAGGATCGCGACCGGCGTCGTAGCCCTCCGGCAGCCACACGACGACCTTGCGCGGCGCGACGTGGCGCGAGGCGAAGCTCTCGTAGCTGACGAATCTTCCGCCGTGGGGGGACATCGCTGGGCTCCGCTCGGTCGTCGCGCAACCAGCCAACAGGATCACGAACCCGGCCATCAGCGCGAGAACTTTCGGGCCAGCCGCCGCGCGCAGATCCCTCATGGCGACCGCGCGTTGCATGTTTACCGGATATCGATCAGCAGGACGCCGCGCGCGGGCAGCATCAACTGATCCTCGAGTTCGATGCGCGTTCCGGTGAGCACCTCGCGGCCGATAACTTCCCGCTTCAGGCACTCGCGAAATCGCCCGAGATCGAGCTGCACGGGCTGTGTTCCCTTGTTGAGCGCGACCATCACCGTTTGTTCGCCGAGCTGGCGGAAGTAAACGTACACCCCGTCGCGCGGCGCGTAGTGTCGCAGCGTCCCCGCGTGCACGGCCCGCGCGCCTTTGCGCCAGCTGAGGAGGGTGCGAACGAACTGCTGCGCGGCCGCGACCCGCGGCTCGAGGCCACGTCCTGTGAACGCGTTCGCGGGATCGTCCGGCCAGCCGCCCGGGAAATCGCGCCGCCGGTCGCCGTCGTCGCCCAGTCGGTCGTTCGCGAGCAGCACCTCGGTCCCATATAGGATTTGGGGAATACCGCGCATCGTCGCGAGGTACACAAGGGCCATGCGGAACAGGTCATCATCACGCCCGAGCGCCGTGTAGATGCGGTCGAGGTCGTGGTTGTCGACCAGCGTGACGAGCTTGCCCGGGTTGGGGTAGACGAGGTCATCGCCCAGTCGCTCGTACAGTGCCGGCAGCCCCGTGTCCCAGCGGTCCGGATCCCGCAGCCCGTGCACGAGCGCGTCCTGCAGCGGGAAGTCCATCAGGCTCGGGAGCGCGGGCACGTAGCCGTCGACGTTGATCTTCCCAGCCTGCCAGTACGAGACGATCACCGGGTCCTTGCGCCACTCCTCGCCGACGATGCTCAAGTGCGGGTATTCGGCAAGCATGCGCCGCGTGAATGCCGCCATGAAGTTCTTGTCCGAGTAGGAGTAGGTATCCATCCGGAGCGAGGAGAGATCGGCGTACTCGATCCACCAGATGCTCGCCTGCATGAGGTAGGTCGCGAGCAGCGGGTCGCGCACATTCAGATCGGGCATCGAATCGCTGAACCAGCCGTCGATATACAGCTCGCGATCGCTCTCGGTGGCGTAGGGATCCGCGACCGTCGTGTGGTAGTGATTAGTCGGCGGCTTGCGGCCGCCGCCGTTGATCCAGTCGCGCGAGGGCAGGTCGCGCATCCACCAGTGGCCCGAGCCGATGTGATTGACAACGACGTCGCCGATGACGCCGATGCCGTGCTCGTGCGCGCCGCGCGCGAGCGTGCGCAGGTCCGCGTTGCTGCCAAAGCGCGGGTCGACTTTGTAATGATCGGTGATCGCATAGCCGTGATAGCTGTACGCGGGCTGCGCGTTCTCGAGCACGGGGGTCAGCCACAGTTGCGTGATGCCGAGCCGCTCGAGATAGTCGAGGTGCGCGGTGATCCCAGCGAGGTCGCCGCCGTGCCGCGCGCCGCCGTCGCGCCGGTCGACGTGATCGAGCGTTCCGGGCGGGTGGTCATTGAGCGGATCGCCGTTCGCGAAGCGGTCCGGCATCAGCAGGTAGATCACGTCGCTCCCGTCGAAACCCTTGCGGTCGCGCGATTGCGGGCGCCGCGCCTCGAGCGGGTATTGGTATCGCGCGACAACTTTGCCGCCGCGGCGGAATACGAGAGGCACTCGCCCCGGTGCCGCGTCCTGGTCGATGACCAGCGTCAGAAACAGGTAGTTTGGGCTCTCGAGGCGCGTGGTCGCCGCGAGCCGCACGCCCGGATACTCGAGCGACGGCACGAGGTCGGCGACCTGCGCGCCGTGCACCAGGAGCTGCAATTCGCGCGATTCGAATCCGACCCACCAGGAAGGCGGATCGATCCGCTCGATGATCGGCGCCTGCGCCGCCGCTTCCCGCGCAAGGCCGAGCAGGAGAAGCAGCACCGTCGTGCCGAGCCCCGCAGCGTGGCGTCGCCAGGTATTGTCCAAGCAGGCTCTCCGCCGGCCGCGACACACGGCCCGTCGCAGTAAATGACAGGAGCGGCGCAGCGGTCAAGAGAGGCGCCGCGCGTTCGCGCGAGGGGCGTGCAAGCCGCGAACGCGGCATACTGAACGGGAGAACCCGGCGCGGCACCGGTCGCCCGGAGGAGACCCCGATGCACAGCTCGACGATCGCCGCGACCGCAGGTGGCCCGCTCGCGACGGCACCGGTCACGAAGCCGCGGCTCCTGCTCCCCGCGATCTCGAACCTCTCGTTCGGCTTCTTCGGCATTCAGGTCGCCTTTGCGCTGCAGGGGGCGAACGTCAGCCGCATCTTTCAGACGCTCGGCGCATCGATCGACGCGCTGCCGATTCTCTGGGTGGCCGGGCCGGTGACGGGACTGCTGGTGCAACCCATCGTCGGTTATTTCAGCGACCGCACCTGGGGGTGGCTCGGCCGGCGGCGGCCCTATTTCCTTGGCGGCGCGATCGCGGCCGCCCTCGCGCTCGCATTGCTCCCGAACGCGCCGTTCCTGTGGCTGGCGGTCTGCGCCTTCTGGCTGCTCGATGTATCCATCAACGTTTCGATGGAGCCGTTCCGAGCCTTCGTCGGCGACATGCTTCCCGAGGAGCAGCGCACCACGGGCTATGCGGTGCAGACGATTTTCATCGGATTCGGCGCGCTGCTGGCTTCTGCGGCGCCGTACCTGCTGACCAACGTGATGCACGTGTCGGGTGTGGCTCCCGCAGGCGTGGTGCCCGATGCCGTGCGTTTTGCGTTCTACCTCGGCGCGGCGGCACTGCTCGCCGCGGTGCTGTGGACGGTGATCTCGACGCGCGAATACTCGCCCGCGCAGCTCGCCTCGTTCGCCGGACAGGAACACGACCACCACGCGGCGGAAGCGGCCGGCGTTGCGGCCGGACGCCGCCGCAATCCGTTGCGCGATCTCACGGCCGACATCCTCTCGATGCCGCGCGCGATGCGCCGCCTCGCGCTGATCCAGTTCTTCTCGTGGTCCGGGCTCTTCGTGCTGTGGATCTACAGTACTCCGGTCGTCGCGCACCACCACTTCGGGGGCGCGCAACCCGGGTCCGCGGCCTACAACCAGGCGGGCGACTGGGTCGGGATCCTGTTCGCGACTTACAACGCGGTCGCCGCCGCGTATGCGTTCGTGCTGCCGACACTGGCGCGGCGTTTCGGCCGCGAGCACATGCATGCCGCGAACCTGCTGGTGGGCGGCCTCGGTCTCGCGGGATTCCTGTTGACGCGCAATCCGACCGTCTTACTCGCTTCGATGGTCGCGATCGGCATCGCCTGGGCATCGATCCTGACGATGCCGTACGCCTTGCTCTGCGGCACCGTCCCATACCGCAAGTTCGGCACGTACATGGGGATCTTCAATTTCTTCATCGTGCTGCCGCAGCTCGTCGTCTCGGGCGTGATGGGAGCGGTGGTGCGGGTCGCGTTCCCGGGTGATCCGACCGGGGTCATGGTCGTAGCCGGCGGATCGCTCGCGGTGGCCGCAGTGCTCGCGTGGAGACGGGTGGACGCATGACCGAGTGGTGGCGCGGCGCGGTCATCTACCAGGTCTATCCGCGCAGTTTCTCGGACTCGAACGACGACGGTATCGGCGACCTGCCCGGCCTCCTGTCGCGGCTCGACTACATCGCGCGCCTCGGCGTCGACGCGCTGTGGATCTCGCCGTTCTTCACCTCGCCGATGCGCGATTACGGCTATGACGTCGCGGACTTCTGCGGCGTGGACGCGATATTCGGCACGCTGGCGGACTTCGACCAGATCGTCGCGCGCGCGCACGCGCTCGGACTCAGAGTGATCATCGACCAGGTCTATTCGCACACGTCGGATCAGCACCCGTGGTTCGCCGAAAGCCGTTCCGGGGGCAATGCGCCGCGCGCGGACTGGTACGTGTGGGCCGATCCGAAACCGGACGGTTCGCCGCCGAATAACTGGCAGTCATTGTTCGTCGGGCCGGCGTGGACCTGGGACGCGCGCCGCCGCCAGTACTACCTGCACAACTTCCTGCGCGAGCAGCCCGACCTGAACCTGCTGAACCCTGCCGTGCAGGATGCGCTCCTTGAGGTGACGCGCTTCTGGCTCGATCGCGGCGTGGACGGCTTCCGGATCGATGCCGTCTCGCATTTCACCCACGACGAGCAGCTGCGCGACAACCCACCGCGCAGCGCTGGGCCGCGCACGCGGCCGGTCGACTACCAGCAGCTCCTCTACAACTCCGATCGACGCGAGACGCTGGCCTTTCTCGAGCGTCTGCGCGCGGTGCTCGATGGCTATCCCGACCGCTTCGCGCTCGGCGAGATCGGCGGGCCGGACTCCGCGCAGCGCGGCTTCGCAGAGTATCTCGCGGGCGGCCGCCTGCACTCGGCCTACAGCTTCCTCTTCCTGCGGGCCGACGTGCTGACGCCGCAGCTCGTCCGCCAAACCGTGGCCGAATGGGACCGCCAACAGCCGCAGGCCTGGCCGACCTGGGTGTTCAGCAATCACGATGCGCCGCGAGTCGTGAGCCGCTGGGGGGGCGAGGCGCCCCGCGCCCAGTACGCGACTCTCTTGAATGCGCTGCTCCTGGCGCTGCGCGGCTCGGTGTGCCTGTATCAGGGCGAGGAACTCGGCCCTGCCGCAGGCACATGTGCCCTTCGAGCGGCTGCTCGACCCGGAGGCGATCGCGAACTGGCCGCAGACATTTGGCCGCGATGGCGCGCGCACGCCCATCCCTTGGACGGGTGCCGCGCCCCATGCGGGTTTTTCCGACGCGGAACCCTGGTTGCCGGTGGATCCGCGGCATTTGGCAGCCGCGGTGGATCGGCAGCTCGGTGTCGCCGGATCGGTCCTCGAAGCGACGCGCGGCCTGTTGAGCCTGCGGCACGAACACGAGGCGCTGCGGCGCGGCGACCTCGTGTTTCTCGCGGCGGCCGAGCCGCTGCTCGCGTTCGAGCGTCGTGCGGCCGATGACCTGCTGCTCTGCGTGTTCAATCTCGGTGCGGCACCGGCGCGGTTCGCGGACCCGGGCGGGCGACGCTGGCAGCAGCGAGCGGGCAGTGCGCACGCCACGGCGCAGGGAACAGCGTTCGAACTACCGTCTTACGCCTTTGCGATCGCCGGGCCGGAGCGCGTTTGATGCGCGGCATCAGTGGCCCGCCGACACCTGCGTCGCAGGTAACGCCTCGATGACGTCTGAATGGCGTCGCACGAAGAGCCAGCCGATCGCCGACAGCCCTACGCTCGCCGCACCGATCAGGAAGATGATGTCCTTGCTGGCGATGCGGCTGAGGAGCGTGCCGACACCGAGACTCACGAACAGCTGCGGCAGCACGACCGAGAGATTGAAAACGCCCATGTAGAGACCGATGCGCGCCTGGTCCACCCGCTGCGACATGATGGCAAACGGCAGGCTGACGATGGCGGCCCAGCCGATGCCCATGATCGCCATCATCGCGTAGATGACCACGGGTGAGTGACCGAACAGGTAGACGCCCGCGAAGCCGGCCGCCATCAGTGCCAGGCAGGTCGCGTGCACGCCGATCTGCCCAAAGCGGCGCGTGAGCGGCTCGAGGATCAGGGCGGGCATCAGCGCGCCCACCGCGCTCAGCACCAGGAAGCTGATGGAGAGCACCTGTCCGCTGCGCTCGTTGCCGAGCGCGGGGAAGCGGAACTGCACGAACGAGATCATGTACACGAACATCGTCTGCACGCCGATCCAGCTGAACGAATGCGCGGCGAGGATCTTGCGAAACTCGACCAGGTCCTCCCGCACGAACTCGACGCCGCGATCCCGCGAGGCGAGCGTGACGTAGAGCACGAGAAGCGTCGTAATGCCTCCGGCGGCTTCCAGTGCGAAGTTATGCAGCTCAATGTGCAGCAGCCGCAGCGTCATCGCGATGATGTCGTAGGCGAGGAATCCCCAGAGCGGCAGCAGGATCATCAGCAGCTTGATGAATCCGGGACCGTGCGCGATGGCCGCGGGGCCGGTCGCGGCCGCAGCGCCGTATCGATTCAGCACGCGCGGCTCCTCGATCAGGAACGCCGGGATGATCGAGAACGCGACCACGAGGATGGCCGCGAAGTAGATCAGGGTGTAGTTACCGAACCAGGCACCGATCGCGTAGGCCAGCACGCCGAAGAACCCGGAGACCGTCTGCATCCAGGTGTAGCCGCGCGTGCGCATCGCGCCCTCGCTCGTTACGTCCGCGATGATCGAGCGCGTCGGGTTGAAGCTGACGTTGATCGACAGGTCGAGCGCAAGCGCGACCGTGATTGCGACGCCGAGCACCGCATCGAGCCCGAGCGCGCGCGAGATGAGCCCCATGTTGGGCAGCGCGAGGATCATCAGCGAGGAGAGCAGCCCGCCGATCACGATGAACGGGCGGCGCCGCCCCCGCCAGAACCACACCTGGTCGCTGATGACGCCGATCAGCAGCTGGCCGACGATTCCGGCGAGCGGCCCCGCGGCCCACACCAAGCCGATCTCGTGGATGTCGAGCCCGTACTTGGTCGAGAGAATCCAGCTCAGTGCCGAAATTTGGACCGAGAGCGCAAAGCCCATCGCGGTCGCGGGCAGCGCGAGCAGGATGAGGAACGGGCGCGACATCTGTCGCTGCATGGTCAGCATCGCGGGTCCTCACCGTGCATTGCGCTCGGCCCATAGTACGTTCACGCCGGGCGCGTCCGCAGGCGCCGCGTGCGCGTTGGCGGCGGTGCCCGCGTCCAGGCCGTTTCAGGCGATGCTGTTGCTCTGATACAACATCCCGACGCTCGACGCGCGTCGCATCAGCTTAGGGGTTTGTACAACTTGCACCGTTAGATTCGTTCCACCAGAATCGCGGGCCGGGGGAGACACGTAATTTATGCGCGTGTGGTTTTATTCCGACTCCCCCTTGTATTCCAATCTGGGCTGTCCCCGCGCCCGCGGCGGGCGGCCCGCGGACCTCACAGGGGACTCACGACCATGTCAACGTCTTCGTTCAGGGTACTGACCGGACGCCTCGCTTCCTCCACCGTCGAATCATCGACGCTTATCGCCGCGGTCGCGCTGCTCGCGCTTTCCGGCGCGGCGACGGCACAGCAGGCGCCGGCCACGACCGACGCGGCGGCCGCTGAGCAACCGATTGCGGAAGTCGTCGTCACCGGCATCCGCTACGGCATCCAGACCGCCATCGAAGAGAAGCGCAAGTCGACGAGCATCGTCGAGGCCATTACCTCCGAGGATATCGGCAAGCTGCCGGATACGAGCATCGCGGAGTCGATCTCGCGCCTGCCCGGCCTCACGTCGCAGCGCGCGGAAGGCCGTGCCTCTGCGATCAGTCTGCGCGGCACCGATCCCGGCTTTACCACGGCGCTCCTGAACGGTCGTGAGCAGGTCAGTACCGGCGACAACCGCAGCATTGAATTTGACCAGTACCCGTCGGAATTGCTGAGCGCGGTGCTCGTCTACAAGACCCCGGACGCGCAACTCGTCGGCCAGGGCCTCGCCGGCACGATTGACCTGCGCACCCAGCGTCCGCTCGCCTACGGCAAGCGCGCACTGGTGTTCAACGTCCGCGGGGAGCGCAACTCACAGAACGACCTGGGGGCCGACTCGACCGACCAGGGGTATCGCGCGAGCTTCTCCTACATCGACCAGTTCATGGACAACCGGCTCGGCATCACTTTCGGCATCGCGCGCCTCAAGTCGCCGCTGACGACAGAAGGTGCCGGTACCTATGAACCCTGGCATGCGAACGGCACGCCGGACGGCGGCGGCGGCAACCCGACTGCCATCGTGAATCCCGGGGTCGGCCCGGGCGTGTTCGTGACCGACGGCATCAAGGTCCGCACCGACATGGGTGACAATCGCCGTGACGGCGCCATGGCGGCCATCGAATTCAAGGCCACCGACGCGTACACGACGGTCCTCGACCTCTACTACACCAAGCGCGACCAGGTCGACAACGCGCGCAGCCTCGAGGTGAATCTCGGTGGGTATCCGGGACCGTGCTGCGACAGCACATTCCCGCTGAACACAGTGTTCGGATATTCAAGCCCGACGATCCGCAACAACACGGTCATAGCCGGCACGCTAAATCAGCGTGTGCCGCTCGCCCGCAACTTCCTGTTCAAGACACAGGACAAGATCGTCGCGGCGGGCTGGAACAACAAGTTCCAGACCGGCGAGTGGACGCTGGTTGGCGATCTCAGCTACTCCAAGGCGACGCGCGATGAGGAGCAGTACGAGACCAACGCGCAGTTCAAGCCGGACACGCGGCCGGACTGCTCGGCGACGGTGACGACCAACTGCCATACGGCGAATACGCCGCGCAACGTCTACGACGTCGGGCAGTTCGGCCTGGTGAACGACCAGATGCCGACGCTGACCTTCGGCCGGGACTATACGAATCCGGCAAACATCCAGGTCGGCCCGACCATTTATGGCCCCGGCTATAGCAAGATTCCGCACGTCGAGGACAAGCTGAAGTCAGGCCGCATCGACGTGTCGCGCACGCTCGCTGGCGGTGTGTTGACCGACATCGCGGCGGGCATTAACTACGCCGACCGCACCAAGGACAAGGTGCAGCCCGAGGGCGGCCTGAACACGCTGCCGAACACATCAGGCGGCTACTACGCGATCGGCAGCCAATACCTGCTCGCGCCGACCAATCTCGCGTATGCAGGTGCAGGTGGCGCGCTGGCCTGGGACGTTCCGAGCGTCCTCGCCACCTACTACCGGCCGAGGGGCATTGGCCCGAGCTGCGTCTCGGGACCGACCCAGGACTGCTACGGGCTGCCGACGACGCCCGGGTTTGACTACCTGATCGGCAAGAACTGGTCGGTGCGCGAGAAGGTGGCAACGGGGTTCGTCAAGGGCAGCCTCGATCACGAGATGTCTTCCAACGTGACGCTGAAGGGCAATATCGGTCTGCAGTTCGTGCGGACCGACCAGAGCTCCGACGCGTTCTATAAGGACAGCGTGACCAACACGGTGAAGCCGCGCACTGACGGGAAGAAGTACACGGACGTGCTGCCGGCGATCAACCTCGCGTTCATGCTGCCGGACCAGCAGGCGATCCGCGTCGGCATCGCGCGTGAACTCGCGCGCGCGCGCATGGACCAGCTGAAGGCATCGAGCGAATTCGGCTGGAACCAGAGCGATGGCAAGCCGGGCGGAAGCGGCGGCAATCCGCAGCTCAATCCGTGGCGTGCGGATGCGTTCGACCTTTCGTACGAGAAGTACTTCAGCGGCAACAAGGGCTACGTGTCGGCCGCTGCGTTCTACAAGAAGCTGAAGAGTTACATTTACAACCAGGTGAACGCGAACTACGACTTCGCGGCGATCCTCGCCGGCACGACGTTCCCGCCGGGCTATTTCCCGCCGGGTGTCACGCCGAAGTCGGTCGGCTCGTTCACGCAGCCGGTCAACGGCAACGGCGGCACGCTCAAGGGCCTCGAGCTCTCGGTGTCGCTGCCGAGCGAGCTGTTCTGGGAGAACCTGCACGGGTTCGGCGCGATCCTCAGCATTTCGCAGACCGACAGCAACATCGTCATCCAGGACCCGCCGGGTAACAACTTCATCACCGGCAACGGCCTCGGCTCGATCCCGCTGCCCGGCCTTTCGAAGACGGTTTGGAACGCGACGTTCTATTACGAGAACGCGGGCTTCTCCACGCGTGTCGCGACCCGCGCGCGTTCGAAGTACATCGGCGAAGTCACGAACTTTGCGAACGACCGTTCGCTCAAGTTCGTCAAGGGTGACCAAATCACCGACTTCCAGATGGGCTACGAATTCAGCGCAGGGCGCTACCATGGCCTGTCGGTACTGTTCCAGGTCAACAACCTGACGAACGCGCCGTATATTGCTTATGCGCAGACCGAGACGCGGCAACAGGACTTCCAGCAGTACGGCCGGCAGTTCCTCTTCGGTTTGAACTACAAGCTCCAGTAACCGCTGACGAGGACTGCTTTCAGCTACTCACCCCCGCCGGTCAAACCGGCGGGGGTTTTTCTTTTGGGCCGCGGGCATGAGCACTGACGTCGATTCGCCGTACGCGCTGTCTCGCGACAAGGTTGCGTACTTTCGCGAGAGCGGCTTCGTCAAGCTGAAGCAAGTACTGTCGGGCGAGACGCTCGAGCATTTCGGTCGCGAGATCACCGACCTCACGATCGCGTTGAACACGCAGACCCGGCCGCTCGCGCAGCGCAGCACCTACGACCGGGCGTTCCTGCAGGTCATGAACCTGTGGGAGCGCAGCGCGCTCGTGCGCGAGTTCGTGATGGGCAGGCGGCTTGGCCGCATCGCTGCGGAACTCCTCGACGTGGGCGGCGTGCGCCTGTACCACGATCAGTCCTTATATAAAGAGCCGGGCGGCGGGATCACGCCAGCGCATGCCGATCAGTACTACTGGCCGCTTGCCAGCGATCGCACCATCACCGCGTGGATTCCGCTGCAGGCTGTGCCGCGAGAGATGGGCCCCCTCGGGTTCTACGCCGGCAGCCAGCGGATCGAATTCGGGCGCGATCTCGGGATCTCCGACGAGAGCGAGCGCGAGATTACCGCTCACCTGCAGGCGCAGCGTTTCGAGTTCATCGAAGAGCCGTTCGACCTCGGGGACGTGAGCTTCCACGGCGGCTGGACGTTTCACCGCGCCGGCATCAACGCCTCCGCCCGGCCGCGCTCCGTGATGACGGTCATCTACATGGATCACGAGATGCGTCTCAAGCAGGTGATGAGCGCGGCGCAGCGCAACGACTGGGCGCAGTGGTGTCCGGGCGCCGTGCCGGGGCAGGTCATCGCGACGTCGAAGAATCCGGTTATCTTCCCCGCCTGACGCCGACCGGAGCGACGTTCGGGCGATCGTGCCCGGGGTTCAGGGCGACGAAACGAAGACCACGGCCGTCCGTGCGGGGATCCGGAACGCTCCGGTCGCCGGATCGAAATTCGCGACGCGTGCGCGCAGGTCCGCAGCCTCGGGCGCGGGATGCACGGGGTGCAGTCGCAGTGACTTGCCCGCGAGCGCGGGGACGGCCACGGCGTGCTCAACGCGATCGACGTTCACCAGGTAGACGACCTCCCCAAACGCTGCGCCGGGGTAGCCGGCTCCGTCAAGGTGACCCACGATGACGGTCGGTTCCTGATCCGGCCCGGTGTTGTAGAACGTCAGGCGGCGGCGGATGTCCTCGGCCGTGCGCAGGCGAAACAGCGTCGAGCTCGCGCGGATGCGCAGCAGGTCGTGGAATGCAGCATCCGACCATGCGATGTCGGCTGCCATCGGCTTGATCTCCGGCCGCGCGAGCAGCGGCCGCGTGATCGGCCAGTCGCGCGCGTTGTCACGACCCGGCGGGGCGCCACTCGCGAAACCGTTGTCCTGCAGCGTCCAGTCGATGCGGTTGAACCAGTCGCCCGAGTCGTAACTATTGCGGTCGAGAGACTTTGAGCGCAGCGTCTCGAGGCCCGCGTGGAAATACGCGACGCCCTGGCTGAAGGCGGTCAGTGCCGCTGCGAGGACCTGCACGCGAGCACGGTCCTCGCGGCTCGTCCCGAGCGGCAGCTTCAGAGCGTCGATGTCGAACAGCGTGTGGTTGTCGTGATTCTCGACATAGTTCACGACCTCGTCCGGCGCGCTCGCGTAACCGGCGGGTTGCCCCGCGTAGTCGAGCGCTGCGAGCGGCCGCGTCTCACCGCTCCCAGTGCGCAGGGCGTAATCGCGCAGCGTCCCGGCGAGGCCCGTTCGCACCAGATCGGCGACCTTCATCAGGTCGGCGCGAGTCGCGTGCGCGCCGAGCGCGTTCGGGTCGTAATGCAGGCCGTTGACAAAGCCCTGCCGGGCGATGAGGTCGGTGCCCTGATCCGCGGGACCGCCGCCGCGGATGGCGTCCCGCGCCCGATCGCTGAACGTGCCGATGCCGGCACCGTTCAACGATCGCTGCGACGCCTGGACGAAACGCGCACCGTCGGCGATCTCCCCGAAGTTCCAACCCTCGCCGATGATCTGCACGGGCCGGCCCACGGCGTTTTCCACGCGCGCTTTCAGTGTTTCCATGACCGCGCGCGGCTGGTGACCCATCAGGTCGAAGCGGAACGAGTCGATGCGGTAGTCGCGCGCCCAGACGATCACCGAGTCGATCATGAGCTTGCCCATCATCCGGTTCTCGGTCGCGGTGTTCGCGCAGCAGGTCGAAGTTTCCACCGCGCCCAGGCGGTCCAGCCGGTGGTAGTAGCCGGGCACGATGCGGTCGAGCACCGACCGCTCACGCTGGCCAGCCGCGGCCGTGTGGTTGTAGACGACATCCATGCCGACCCGCAGGCCCACGCGATGCAGCGCCGCGACCATCGCGCGCAGCTCGACGATGCGCCGGGCGCCGTCCGCGGCGTCGGTGGCGTAGCTGCCCTCTGGCGCGCTGAAGTGAAAAGGATCGTAGCCCCAGTTGTAGCAATCGCTCGCGGCGATCTCGGCCAGGCGCGCCGCGGGCTGCTCGCTGTCGCCCCGGCCGCTGATCATCGGCTCGATGCAGCCGCGCTCCGGGACGCTGGCGAAATCGAACACCGGCAGCAGATGGACGTCCGTGAGGCCGGCAGCGGCGAGCGATTTCAGGTGCCGCATGCCGGTTGACCCGGAATCGGTGAAGGCGAGGTACTTGCCGCGATGCTCCCGCGGCACCGTGGCATCGGTCGACGAGAAGTCGCGCACATGCAGCTCGTCGATGACAGTGTCGGTCGGCACCGTGGCGGCTGCCGGGCGCGGTGCGGAGTCCCATCCGGGGGGCTTGAGCGCCGCGGCATCGAGTTGCGCGATGTAGCTGCGGCGCGAGTCGGTCGTGAGGCTGAGCGAGTAGGGGTCGGTCACGAGATTGCGCACGAGCCCGATTCCCGGCACGAAGACGTCGACTACATATAAATAGTAAAGGCCCGAGAGATCGCGCGGCCGGGTCGCGGACCAGACGCCTGTGCGCGCATCGCGCTGCATCGGGACACTCGCCAGCACCGGGGATACACCGCTCGCGAACAGGCACAGCGCAACCTGCCGCGCGGTCGGCGCCCAGAGACGAAACGTCGTGGCGCGGGCACCCACGGTCGCACCGAGCGTGGCGGCTTCGGCAGCGGCGTATAGATGATCCAGCGCGCCCGCGATCTGCAGCCGCGTCGCCTCGCGCACGCGACCGCCGTCCTCATGCACGAGTACGAGCTCACCGCGGTGCAGATCGGCGAGCCGGGCGAGATCGCGTTTCTTCACCGCGACCCGTATTCCCGTCTCGACATAGCGGAAGCGCTCGGCAAGCCGCGCGGGCAGGTTGCCGTCGAACACCTCGAGATCAAGGACGCCGTCGGCGCCCGCGACCGTCATCCCTGGGTGCGCGACGATACCGCCGCGCCGGGAGTAATACAGACGAAATTGACCGCCGGCCGCGACGCGCGGCCACTGGGCGGTTCGCCGGTCGAGCCACACAGCGCGTGCATCGAGATGCTGGTCCGTCGAGTGCAGCCGCGTTTCGAAGGAAGTGGCATCGCACGCCGCCCCGTCGAGTGCGGCGCTGCCGGCCGCCAGCGCAGGGATGACCCCCAGCGTCCACATCACCACGACGCCGACCAGATGCCCGACGCCCGTCCGGGTCGATACAGCCTTGCACCCGCGCCTTCTTGACACCCCCGGGACCCCCAATGACAATCGCCGCCCCCGCGTGGAAAGGTAGCTCAGCTGGTTAGAGCACGGCACTCATAATGCCGGGGTCGAGGGTTCGAGTCCCTCCCTTTCCACCAACTCAATCGATGATGCCTGCCAGTGCGGCCCAAACCGCAAATCGCAAGCACTGACCTCGGCAGCTCAAAGCCGAAACAGACCTCAGGCGCGAGCTGATTGCGCGTGGACATGCGCCCGGCGCATACCGATCCGCGCACTCGTCATGACGGGACAGCGGCCGCCTTAAGTTGCACCGCATTTACCATGCTGCGGCGTTGTCAGCAGAAGCGTGTGCTCGTTCACATCGGTTTCTTTTACACGGCGGTGCGCTGGCGCTGCGCTCATTAGGTCAACTCCGCCGCAAGCTGTTGTTGCCGCTGAGGCACCGGTCAAGTGGCATCAATGGTGCATTGGCATTGATACGAAGCGGCCGCGTGCAAACAGTTATGTCGCTCGGCATTCCACACCGGCAAATGGTAAACGCGACTGGGAGAGAGCGATGCAGACAAGGATTCTCGGACTGATGGCGCTAAGCGGTATCTTCGGAGTGACAAGCGCGGGCGCTGCAATCATGACCTTCGAGAACGTCGCTCCCATCAACGGTGCCCAGTATCCGGGGACGCCGCATACCGAAGCCGGTTTCACCTTGACCAACGCCACTTACGGTTCGGACGCCCTATTCGGCGCAGCGTCCGGCGCCAACACGAACGGGACTGCTGTCTTCGGCTGGTGCGGTTTTTGCGCTTACCCCAGCTCGGTCGTCATCACCCTGACAGCCGTCGGCGGCGCCGCGTTTAACCTGAACTCACTCGATGCTGCCAACCTCGAGCAGACTTCGTTGACGCAGTTCCTCGATATCGTCGGCTATGTCGACGGCGGTGGCACGCTTGCGCAGCAACTTACGATCGGCGATACCTGGACCACCTTCGACCTGAGCGGTTTCAACGACCTCACGAGCGTCGAGATCTTTGGTGCCGGCGTCGGGCCCGATCTGGCGATGGACAATCTCGTGGCAAACGTCCCCGAGCCCGCCACGCTCTCGCTGCTCGGTTTCGGTCTGGCGGGGATCGGCGCGCTGAGGCGCCGCAGAAAAGCATCGTGAATAACAGAATTGCTGCACATTCGCCCCCGGCCACGCGCCGGGGCTTCTCTTTCAGCCGTCGGTGCGCGCGCATGCGGAACCGACCGCAACCACGTTCACAGGCGCGTTGCACTGCCCGATGGCGGCCGGTCGGAAATCGCGGCTGCGGCGGGCTCGCCGCGAGGTTTCGCGGTGGCCCAAGCCTCACGCAGGCCGAGGCCAAGGTTTATTGCGCCGCAGCAAAACCGGTAGATTCGGTCTCAAGCGCGTTCTGTAGCCTCCTGAAATATTTGAGCATTATGCAAAGGCACAGCCACTTGCCAGACGGGCTGAGTTGTGGGAATGTGTGCACGCTGAGAAAAAATAACAGCGCCTGGTCCTGACCAGACGCAAGAACTCGGGGGCTACCGTGGCAGTCACATCACAACGTGCCGTTTCTCCGCAGCGTCTCAACGGCGCGCAGGACGCGACGGTGGTCGATACCGGGAATGGAATTCGTGCGGTCATTGCGGCGTCGGAAGCCGCCTCGATCGGCGATCGACGGCCGGCGGCAAGATTGCCTGAAGGCGTCGAAGTCACCGAGCAGGAACTGGGCATCGTCACCGCGCAGCTTCTCTACCGCCTGCGCTGCGAATGCGGCCGCCCCTGGTTCGATATCGATCCGCCGCAGATCGTCAACTGCCCGAGTTGCGGCAAACTGGCGATCGTCCGCAAGTAAGCTCGGCGTTCTCGAACGCTGACTTCCATCGTCGGCGATCTTCTGCGGCGAACGCGTCGTGCGATTCGTCCTCATCTGCGCCCACGCGCGCGCACTTCAGCCGCGGCATCCGGCCGTCGTTATGACAAATCCATGATGAGTTCGTGACAACCGGGGTCTCGCGGTGGCAGCACCTTGCTCAGGGCCAGGCACGCCGTTCCCGATCGGTGTTGCCGGCGCGGATTCAGCCACTTGCGCCGCGGCCATGCGCTCACAGCGCAACTGCAACGACCGCGCACCTCGATTCGCCTTCGGCCGCTCGCAACCGAGTACGTATTGACCTTGCCCGCGCAGCGGAGCGATATGTAGACTCGAGAGGCAGCAGCCGACCTGAACGCGCGGCCCTTGGCCGACGCGCAAGACCAACAAAGAGCAGCGTGCCGCATGCGTCGAGATCGAATCAGTCACTCCATCCTGATGGACGAGTCGGAGCAGTTCGTCTCCGACGTCGCGCGCAGCGGTGCCGATGCCGAGCGGCTGGTCGCCGGCCGGCTGCTCGAGGACACCCGCACGTGGCGTACCTGGGAGTCCGAACATGCTTCGCTGATGCGCCGCGTCGTCGAATTTCGCCGCAGCGAGCGCCAGGTCGGTGCGCTGCGTTCGGTTTCACTCGCCATGATTCACCGCAAGGCGCTGTTCGAGTACCTGCGCGAGCGCCACGTCGTGGGCGAAGCGCGCCGCCGGCTGGTGCTGACGTTCCATGGAACGGCATCCTACTCGCACGCGATGGTTGCTGAACACGGTAACTACCTGCGTAGCGCCTGCAGCTTTTTCTGTTCCAGCCACCTGGGCACGGTTCTGTGGCGCGACGGCACTTTTCAGTCACCGCTCGATCGCTACAGCGCGCTGTACGCCGAGTACTTCGATACCTACTGTGACAGCACGCTGCAGTCCGGCGAGCGCGCGACCCAGGCGCGGCTCCTGCTGCCTTCCCTCAAGCGCACGGTCGAGGAATACCGTCACCTCATCCTGGCGCTACCGCGCAGGACCCCCAGCCTGTTCCGGGACCTTGAATTCTCCAGGCGCGTGGGCGACACCGTGAGGGTTCAGCGTCCGAGCTGACGTGCTGCGGATGTTCACCAGCGCCCCGCGCCGCGTCTGGATGGCGCTCCGGTGCTTGTTCCTCGTCCCCCTCCCTTCCCCCGAAAGATCCTGCTGCTTCGCTCCCTAGCGCGCCCGATCCGGGCGTGGACTGAGACCCACGTCGCGGTTTCGACCGCTGCCGCGGTGCTGGAGCCGCGCGGCCGTGACCGGCTCCGCAGCGCAAAACCGCGTCGATAAGTGAAATAGCGACCGGTCTGTCGAGCGTTAACCCGCAGCAGAGTGGTCCGCCGCCCGCGAGGGCGTGCCGCGCCGCTCCGCGTGCGCCGTTGCGCTCCGGGGTCAGGAGCGTTGATCCGTTGACGAAGACGAGTGAAGACCGGCGGAGCCGAGGGGGCGTGATGCCAGCGAGCATCGGGCGCAGGCGACTGCGTGCCGCGCTCGCCGTGTTCGCGCTGCTCGCGACCTTTGCCTCCGGACTCTCGATCGCCGCTTATACGCAGCGATTCAGCACGATCGCGAATGGTGCGATCACCTTCACCGGCAACACCGTCGGCCTCTCGAAGCTCGCCAACGCCAACGCGCAGGGCACGAACGGCTCGATCGGCACATTCATCACGACCAACACCGCGCTGCAGGACATTGCACCCGCGCCCGGCGGCGGCAACACTGCGTATCCGTTCGGCACGACTAACAACTGGACGCTGAACAACGTCGCGGCGCAGTTGACTCTGCCCGCCGGCAGTACGGTGCTCTATGCGGAGCTGATCTGGTCCGGCAGCTACAGCTACGGCTCGGAATACGTGTTCGCCTCGCTCGGGAATTCCGTCACGTTCACGACGCCGGCGGGAAGCTCGAGCGTGGCACCCGCGGCCGCGACGTCGCAAACGCTTGGCACCGCGAATACCAATGGGACCTGTACCAGCGCAAACGTGCCGTGCTTCTACGTGCGATCCGCAAACGTCACGGCGCTCGTGCAAGCGGCCGGGGCGGGCAACTATGCAGTGGGCAAGATTCCCTCCACCCAGGGTAATTCAGAGGAAAACTCCAACACCGGCGGCTGGACGCTCGCCGTCGTCTACCAGAATGGGACCCTTCCGGCGCGTAACCTGACCGTCTTCGTGGGCGCGGAGCTGACCAATTCGGCCACCTCGACGACCGCGACCGTGACCGGGTTCTGCACCCCACCGACCGGGCCGGTATCCGGCAGGTTGATGGTGAGTGCGCTCGAAGGTGACTCGAACATCACCGGCGACCAGATGCAGTTCGGCCCCACAGCCGCGACAGTCGTGGCAATCTCGGGGCCGAACAACAACCTTACGAATTTCTTCGCCTCGCAGATCAACGGGGACACCGGCGCGCTCGACACGACCGGCACTTTTGGCACGCGCAATCACCCCGTCGGCTCGGCGACCGCCGCCGGTCGCCAGGGCTACGACATCACGAACGTCGACGTTTCGTCACGGCTCACGAACAGCCAGACCTCCGCGGTCGCCAAGGGCACGAGCACCGGCGACCAGTACGTCATCAACGCTCTTGCCCTGCAGATCAACGTTGGTTCGCCGAGCTTCCCCGTCGTAGTCAAGTCCGTCGACAAGGCGACGACCTTCGTGGGCGATACGCTCACGTACACGATCGTCCTCAACAACACGGGTGGAACCGCCGACGCCACCAGCACCGTGTTCACCGACGTAATTCCGGCCGGCACGAGCTTCATCGCCAACACGTTCACCATCGACGGCGTGGTGCAAGCCGGCGCCAATCCGGCGGCTGGCGTGGCCATCGGCACGATCGGCGCCGGGCAGCAGAAGACCGTGAGCTATCGCGTCACGGTAAATTCCATACCCGCCGCACCCGCACTGGCGCAGTACTCGACGTCGGCCAGCTGGACGTACCAGTACATCAGCTGCGCCGGGCAGCCGGTGACGGCCGGGACAGTAACGACCAATCCCGCGCTCACGACGATCGCACGTCTCGCTCTCGTGAAGAGCGTGGCGCCGGCCGGTACGGTGCTGGCAGGTCAGACCCTCACGTACACGATCGCGGTCAACAACGACGGCCTCGCCGCGACCACGGCGGCGACGCTCCAGGATTCGATCCCGGCGGGCACGACCTACGTCGCGAACTCGACGACTCTGAATGGCGTCGCGGTGCCGGACAACGCGGGCGCGATGCCGTTTGTCGTGGCGCGCACCGTCAACAGCGCCACGCGGGCCGCGGGCGTGATCAATCCGGGCGAGACGGCGACGGTCAGCTTCCAGGTCCAGATCAACGCCGGACAGACCGGCACCATTACCAATACCGCGGTGGCGGATGTCGACGGGGCCGGCGCCGCGCCGTCTCAATCTGCGCAGGTGAGCAACACTGCCGTCGCACCGGACCTCGCGATCACCAAGACACACGCTGGCACCTTCTATCAGGGACAGAGCAACGTTGCCTACACGCTGACGGTGAGCAATCACGGGAGCGGCGCGACGAGCGGCACCGTAACCGTCACCGACACGTTGCCAGCGGGCCTCACACCGGTGAGTGCGGCCGGCACCAATTGGGTCTGCACGATCACTGGCCAGGTGGTGACCTGTACCACGAGCAACGCGATCGCGGCCGCAGGAGCCGCGCCCGCGATCACGCTCACCGCTAACGTGGCGCTCACCGCGGCGGCGAGCGTCACGAATTCTGTCACGGTGAGTGGGGGCGGCGAGGGGCCGGGGACGACCTCGGACAACACCGCCGCCGATCCGACCACGATCCTGGCCAACCCTGCGGTGGCGAAAGCGTTCGCGCCCGCAACCGTGAACGTCAACACGCCGTCGACGCTCACGATCACGCTGACCAATCCGAACGCCACCGTGCTCACGGGCGCGGCGGTCACGGATACCCTGCCGGCGGGTGTCTCGGTCGCCACGCCGGCCAATGCCGCCACGACTTGCGGCGGCGCCGTCACCACGACCGCCACGAGCGTCTCGCTCGCCGGTGGGAGCCTGCCGGCGAGTGGCAGCTGCACGGTCACGGTCAACGCGGTCGCCACGGCCGCTGGTAGTTATACCAACACGATCGCTGCCGGCGCTCTGACGACGACCAATGGAGGCACGAACCAGGCGGCGGCAAGCGCCGCGCTCGGGATCACGGCAGCCGATCTCACGCTCGCCAAAACGCATAGCGGGACGTTCTATCAGGGTCAGAGCAGCGTCCAGTACGCGTTCACGGTGAGCAACGCCGGCACCGGCCCGACGGCCGGCACCATTACGCTGACCGACACGTTGCCCACGGGCCTCACGCCGGTCAGTGCGAGCGGCACGGGCTGGGCCTGCGGAGTCGCGGGCCAGACCGTCACCTGCACGACCAGCAGCGTCGTCGCTGCGGCGGGCACGGCCGCGGCGGTCACGCTCACTGCGAACGTCGCGGCGAACGCGGCAGCGAGCCTCACCAACACCGCGTCGGTGAGCGGCGGTGGCGAGCCCGCGGCGAACAACGGCAACAACTCCGCGAGCGATCCGACGACGGTGCTCGCGAATCCCACGCTCGCGAAAGCGTTCGCGCCGGCCGCGATCAATGTCGGCGGCACGACGACGCTTACCATCGCACTCAGCAACAGCAACGGCGTCGCGCTCACGGGCGCGGCTGTCACCGATTTGCTTCCCGCAGGGGTTTCGCTCGCGGCACCGCTCACGACCACGAACACCTGCGGCGGCGGTCTGACGGATGCGGGCGGTGCGCCGCTCAGCGCCGGCTTGACCTCGGTCCGACTGGCCGGCGGTTTACTTCCCGCGGGCGGCACCTGCACGATCACCGCGAGTGTCACAGCCGGGACTGCCGCGAGCTACCTCAATACGATTGCCGCGGGGGCGCTCACGACGACTAACGGCGGCTCGAACGCGAGCGCGGCGAGCGCGACGCTGATCGTGAACGCCGCGGACCTGCGGATCGCGAAAACCCACACCGGGACCTTCTACCAGGGCCAGAGCGGCGTCCAGTACACGCTTACGATCAGCAACACCGGCAGCGGCAGCACCTCCGGCACTGTCAGTGTGAGTGACACGCTACCCGCGGGTCTTGCGCCAGTCAGCGCCGCGGGCAGCGGTTGGGCATGCAGCGTCGCCGGCCAGACGGTGACCTGCAGCACGAGCAGCGTCATCGCTTCCGCCGGCACCGCACCGGCGATCACGCTCACCGCAAACGTCGCGGCCAACGCGGCGGCGAGCCTCACCAACACTGCCGCCGTCAGCGGAGGCGGTGAGCCCGCCGCGAACAGCGGCAACAACACGGCGAGCGATGTCGCCACCGTGCTCGCGAGCCCGACCATTGCCAAAGCGTTCGCGCCCGCGACGATGAACCTGAACGGCACGTCGACGCTGACGATCACGCTCTCGAACTCGAACGGCGTGGCACTCAGCGGCGCCGGGCTCACTGACAACCTGCCGGCGGGCGTGTCGGTGGCGACCCCTGCCAACGCGACGACGACCTGCGGCGGTACCGTGAGCACGACGGCGAGCAGCGTGACGCTCACCGGCGGCACGATCCCCGCGACGGGCAGTTGCACCGTCGGCGTGAACATCACCTCGGCGAGTCCCGGCAGCTACGTCAACTCGATTCCTGCCGGGGGCCTGACGACCACGAACGGCGGCCCGAACGTAATCGCCGTGAGCGCGACGCTGACCGTGAACTCTCCGGACCTGACGCTCGCCAAGACGCACGCCGGCACGTTCTACCAGGGCCAGACGAACGTGCAGTACTCGCTGACCGCGACCAATGTCGGGAGCGGTGCCACGGCGGGCTCGGTCAACGTGATCGACACCCTGCCTGCAGGCCTCGTGCCGGTGAGCGGAACCGGCACCGGCTGGAGTTGCGCGATCAGCGGACAGACGGTCACGTGCAGCAGCAACGCCGCCATCCCCGTGAGCGCGAGCGCGCCGGTGATCACGCTCACGGTCAATGTTGCGCTGAATGCCGCTGCCAACCTCACCAACACAGCCACGGTCTCGGGCGGCGGCGAGGCCGCAGCGAACAGCGGCAACAATACGGCGAGCGACCCCACGACAGTGATCGCGAACCCGAGCATCGCCAAGGCGTTTGCGCCTGCGACGATCAACGTGAGCGCCCCGGCCACGCTCACGCTCACGCTCACCAATACGAGCGCGGTGGCCGTGACGGGCGCGGCCGTCACGGACAACTTCCCGGCCGGCGTCACGCTCGCCAGTCCGGCGAATGCCGCCACGACCTGCGGCGGCGCAGTCAGCACGACCGCGACGAGCGTTGCGCTGGCGGGCGGCACGATTCCCGCGAATGGCAATTGCACCGTGAGCGTCAACGTCACGGCGGGCGCGGCGGGGAGCTACGCCAATACGATTCCGATCGGCGGACTGACCACCACGAATGCCGGCGTGAACCGGTCAGCGGCCGGCGCGACGCTGGTGGTCAACGCGCCGGATCTCACGCTGACGAAAGTCCACAGCGGCACGTTCTACCAGGGCCAGAGTAACGTGCAGTACACGTTGACGGCCGGCAACGCCGGCTCGAGTGCGACGGTGGGCACGGTCTCGGTCGTGGACACGCTCCCCGCCGGTCTCACACCGGTGAGCGCGACGGGCACTAACTGGAGCTGCGGCATCAGCGGCCAGACCGTGACCTGCACGACCAGCACGCCGATCGCGGCCGCGGGCGCCGCGGCGCCGATCACGCTGGTGGCGAACGTTTCAAGCAGCGCGCCGGCGACCGTCACCAACACCGCGTCGGTGAGCGGCGGTGGCGAACCGGGAGCGAACAGTGGTAACAACACCGCGAGCGATCCAGCGACGGTGCTCGCCAATCCGACGCTCGCGAAAGCGTTCGCGCCGGGGACGATCAACCTGAACGGCGTGTCGACGCTGACGATCACGCTCTCGAACAGCAACGGCGTGGCGCTGACGAGCGCGAGTCTGACCGATAACCTGCCCGCGGGCGTCGCAGTCGCCAGCCCGGCGAACGCCTCGAGCACCTGCGGCGGCACGGTCAGCACGACCGCGAGCAGCGTCTCGCTCGCGGGCGGTTCGATTCCCGCGAGCGGCAGTTGCACCGTGCGCGTCGATGTGACGTCCGCCGGAGCCGGGAGCTATGCGAACTCGATTCCGCCCGGCGGATTGACCACCGCCAACGGCGGCGGCAATGCCGCGACGGCGAGCGCGACGCTCGCGGTGAACTCGCCCGACCTGCGGATCACCAAGTCGCACACCGGCACGTTCTACCAGGGCCAGAACAACGTCTCCTACACGATTGCGGTGAACAACGCCGGGAGCGGCGGCACCGGCGGCACGGTGAGCGTGATCGACGCGTTGCCCGCGGGCCTCACGCCCGTGAGCGCCAGTGGCACCGGCTGGGCCTGCGGCGTCAGCGGGCAGACGGTCACCTGCACGACCAATAATGTGATTGCCGGAGGCGCAACGGCCCCGTCGATCACACTGCTCCTCAATGTGACGGCGAGCGCTGCGGCGAGCCTCACCAACACCGCCACCGTCGCAGGCGGCGGCGAGCCCATTTCCACGACCGGCGACAACTCGGCAAGCGATCCGACCACCGTGCTCGCGAATCCGACCGTCGCAAAATCCTTCGCCCCGGCAAATGTCAACGCTGGCGGCGTATCGACGCTCACGATCACGCTGTCGAACGGTAATGCCGTTGGCCTGACCGGTGCCGCGCTGACCGACGCCCTGCCAGCCGGTGTCACGGTCGCGATTCCCGCCAATGCGGCGACCACCTGCGGCGGCGCGGTCTCAACCACGGCCACCAGCGTCTCGCTCGCAGGCGGCACGCTTCCCCTCAACGGCTCCTGCACGGTAACGGTCAACGTCACGGCAGCGGCGACTGGCAGCTACCAGAACACGATTGCCGCCGGCGCACTCAGCACCACGAATGGCGGCAGCAACCAGGGGACGGCCACTGCCACGCTCTCGGTGAGCGCGCCGGACTTGCAGCTCTCGAAGAGCCACGTGGGCACCTTCTACCAGGGTCAGACCAACGTCGCGTTCACGCTCACCGCGACGAACGCGGGCAGTGGTCCGACTGTCGGTACGGTGAGCGTGGTCGACACCTTGCCGGCGGGGCTCGTGCCGACCGGCGGAAGCGGAACGGGCTGGAGCTGTGGCGTCAGCGGCCAGACCGTGACTTGCACGACGAACAACGCGATTGCCGCCGCCGCGAGCGCCCCGGCGATCACGCTGACGGCGAACGTTGCGGCCAACGCGGCGGCCAGTCTCACGAATACGGCCACGGTGTCGGGCGGCGGCGAGCCCGCCGTCAACAACGGCAACAATGGTGCGAGCGACCCGATCACGGTGCTGGCGAGTCCGGCGATCGCCAAGGCTTTTGCCCCGGTCACCATCAATGTCGGCGCGACCGCAACGCTGACTGTCACCCTGTCGAACTCGAACGGCGTCGCGGTCACCGGCGCCGCATTCACGGATACGTTCCCGGCAGGCGTGGTGCTCGCGACACCGCTCACGACCGCGACGAGTTGCGGCGGCAGCCTCACGGATGCCGCAGGAGCCGCGCTCGCCGCGGGCGGGACGTCCGTACGCCTGAGCGGCGGGACCATTCCCGCCAACGGCAACTGCACCGTGACGGCGAACGTCACTGCAGCAGCAACCGGTAGTTATGCCAACACAATTCCGATAGGCAATCTAACGACTACAAATGCCGGATCGAGCGTGGCGTCGGCGAGCGCGACGCTCACCGTGAATGCAGCCGATCTCGTGCTCGCGAAGTCTCACGTGGGGACCTTCTACCGCGGCCAGAACGGGGTGAGCTACACGCTCACGGTGAGCAACGTCGGCACGGCGGCGACGGTCGGAGCGGTGAGCGTGTCGGACACGCTTCCGGCCGGGCTCACGCCGGTGTCAGGGTCGGGCACGGGGTGGAGCTGCGCGGTGAGCGGGCAGGTGGTGAGTTGCAGCAGCAACGCGGTGATCGCGGCGGGTGCGGCGGCCCCGGTGATCACGCTCACGGTGAACGTGGGAGCGGGCGCGGCGACGAGCCTCACCAACAGCGCCACGGTGAGCGGGGGCGGGGAGCCGGCGGCCAATGGCGCGAACAACAGCGCGAGCGACCCGACCACGATCCTCGCCAACCCGACGGTGGCGAAGAGTTTTGCGCCGGCGAGCGTGAACATCAACGGCACCTCGCAGCTGGTGATCACGCTGTCGAACTCCAATACCGTGGCGGTGACGGGGGCGGCGCTCACCGACACCTTCCCGGCGGGCGTGGTGCTCGCGGCGCCGCTGACC
>JBAVOB010000309.1:0-3948 GCA_049691655.1 Steroidobacteraceae bacterium
GTGGACGGGCGATCGGCGGGAGTTTCTGGGACGGCATGGAAGGCTGGACCAGCCGGCCGCGCTTGCCACAATCGCACCTCTTTCCAGACGCACCGGGGCGGGGCTCGATCCTTGCTGCGCATTGCAGGCGCGGCTTGCTCTCGAGCCGGGCGAGACCGTGGAAGTCGTCTTCCTGCTTGGGCAGGCCGGGTCTGCGGCGGAAGCACGGTCCTTGCTCGCGCGCTATCGATCCGCCGATCTCGACGCCGTGTTCCGTGCGGTCAACGAGCACTGGGACGACGTGCTCGGGACGATCCAGGTGCGCACGCCCGATCGGTCGATGGACATCCTGCTCAACCGCTGGGCCCTCTATCAGACGCTTGTCTGCCGCATCTGGGCCCGATCCGCCTTCTACCAGGCGAGCGGCGCCTTCGGATTCCGTGACCAGCTGCAGGACTGCATGGCGCTCGTGCATGCGAGGCCCGCCATCATGCGCGAGCACCTGCTGCGCGCCGCGGGACGCCAGTTTCGGGAAGGCGACGTGCAGCACTGGTGGTTGCCGCCGACCGGCCAGGGTGTACGCACGCGCATTTCCGACGATCGTATCTGGCTCGCCTACACGTGCGCGCATTACCTCGACGTTACCGGCGATCGGGCGATTCTCGATGAGAACGTGACGTTCGTCGAAGGCGCGCGGCTTGCGCCCGGCGAACACGACGCGTATTTCGAGCCCGCGACCAGCGATGATCGAGCGAGTCTTTTCGAGCACTGTGCGCTCGCGCTCGATGCCAGTCTCGCGATCGGCGAACACGGGCTGCCATTGATCGGGACAGGCGACTGGAACGACGGCATGAACCGCGTCGGCGAGCAGGGCCGCGGCGAGAGCGTCTGGCTCGCGTGGTTCCTGCACGCCACGCTTTCCGCCTTCGCGCCCGTGGCAGCCGCGCGCGGAGACGAAGCGCGTGCAACTCGTTGGCTGGCGCACGCCGCGGCTCTGCGCGAATCGCTCGAGCGGGATGCCTGGGATGGGGCCTGGTATCGGCGCGGCTATTTTGACGATGGAACGGCCCTGGGATCGACCGCGAATGAGGAGTGTCGGATCGATTCGATTGCGCAGTCCTGGAGTGTCATCTCCGGGGCCGCGGATCCCGTGCGCGCGGCGCAGGCCATGTCCGCGGTCGACGAGCAGTTGATCCGACGCGACGATGGCCTCGCTCTGCTCTTCACACCGCCCTTCGACCGAACGCCACTCGATCCGGGCTACATCAAGGGCTATCCGCCTGGCGTGCGCGAGAATGGCGGCCAATACACTCATGCCGCGACCTGGTCCGTCGTTGCATTCGCGAAGCTCGGACAGGGCGACAAGGCAGCGGGACTGTTTTCGCTCCTCAATCCCATCAACCGCACGAGCACGCGCACGGGCTTGCGGCGCTATCAAGTGGAGCCCTACGCCGTTGCCGCGGATGTGTACTCGGTGCCGCCGCATGTCGGGCGAGGCGGGTGGACCTGGTACACGGGTGCGGCCGGCTGGATGTACCGCGCCGGCCTCGAGGCGATTCTCGGTTTCCACAGGCAAGGGAACCACTTGCAGCTGACGCCGTGCATACCGAAGGAGTGGCCGCGCTTCGAAATCCGCTTCAGGCACGGTTCGTCGCGTTACGTCATTACGGTGGAGAATCCCAACGCCGCCGGTCGCGGAGTGATCGACGTGGCGGTGGACGGCGTGTCCCTGCCAGATGGTGCCACGCGGGTCACGTTGCTGGATGATGGCTCAAGCCATCAGGTCCGCGTGACCCTCGGGTGAGCATATATATAGAGTGGCAGGCCCGCCTCAGCGATTCAAGACGCTGCGAGGTAGGGAAGCAGGCGATCGCATTCCTCCTTGACTACTGAGTAACACTCACAGGTTCGCGCCTCGAGTCCCGGGCGATCGAGCACGGTGATGCGGCCGCGGCTGTACTTGATCAAGCCGGCTTGCTGAAGATGTCCGGCGGCCTCCGTGACGCCTTCGCGGCGTACGCCGAGCATATTGGCAATCAATTCCTGCGTCATGACCAGCTCGTTGGAAGCCAGGCGATCGAGACTCAACAGCAGCCAACGACACAGTTGCTGGTCCAGCGAATGATGCCGATTACACACGGCGGTTTGCGCCATCTGGGTCAGCAGAGCCTGCGTGTAGCGCAGCAGGAGGTGTTGCATGGCACCGCCCCTCGTGAATTCCTCCTTCAACAACGCCCCCTCCAGGCGATACGCATGGCCGGCGCTCTGCACGACCGCGCGGCTCGGCGTGGTTTCACCGCCCATGAAGAGCGAGACGCCGATCACGCCTTCATTGCCGACGACGGCAATTTCGGCCGAGGCGCCGTCCACCATGACGTAGAGCAACGATACGATCGAGTCGGTGGGGAAGTAGACGTGGCGCAATACGATGCCCGATTCGTACATCACCGCACCCAGTGGCATGGGAACCAGTTTCAGATGGGGCAGGAGACGCTTGTAGTCGGTCGCCGGCAACGCGGCGAGCAAGTGGTTTTGCCGCGGGTCGGGAACCGCCAAGAGCTGAGGCTGCGCCACGGCCATGGCTAGTTCTACTCCTTTTTGCTTGCACGTCTGTGCGATAGCGTGCGAAAGACTGGCCCGACGCGAATCGCAAGCCGCAGGGCCTCCATGTGCCCCAATACGGTGGGCGCAACTGCAACCAGGGGGAGCAGTGCCTGCGCGTCGTTTTCGACCTAAGTGCGCTAGCGTACGGAAGACAGCGGGGGCGTGCCGGATAATTGCGCTGGTTTCCACTCAAGGACAGATCATGAAGATGAAAATTGCATTAACCCACCTGGTCATCGGCACGTTGCTCGGCTCCGGTGTCGCAATGGCGGGTGATTCGGATCAGGACCGTTCACACGCGGTGGCGTTTGTGAAGGATTCGGCCATCACCACGAAGATCAAGTCGAAGCTCGCCATGCAACACCTCACCAGCGTCGGACGTATTCATGTCGATACCGACATGAACGGCGTGGTGTACCTGTCAGGAACGGCCAGATCGCAGAAAGCGATCGACAAGGCTGTGTCCATCGCGCGCCGGACCGAAGGCGTGAAGTCGGTGCAGAACGACCTGACGGTCAAAAAGGACGATTGACCTGTTGATTCGAGCCGGATGATCCGATTCCGGGCGCACCACGCGTACAGCGTGGTGCGCAGTCTTGCCACTCTGCAAGATGCGTGCGATAGCGTGCCAGCTCATCGCGCAGCCACTGGCCGCTCGCCATCGGCGCAGCGCCGCGACAGCTGACCTGGTACGGGCGACTGCTCAGCATGCTCCTCGTCGCGCCCTTCTCGATGAAGTCCTCGGCCGTTCTGATTAGATCATGGGCTGCCAGCCAGTCGTATTTCTCGCGCAGGTGCGCTTGCGCCCTCTTCGAGTCATACCAGCTGCCATTGCGATAGAAAGCGCAGCCCGATGTCGCGACGAATTGGAGCAGGCCGTTGATCTCCATCTGTGCAACGGCCGGCGGCGGTGCCCCGCGCACGACTGCCACCGGCGCAAGTCCAAGGATCAGCCCGAGCAACACCGGCCAGCGGCTCTTCACAGTTCCCCGCCCAGCGGCAACAGTGACAGGAGTGCGACCTTCAGTCTTTGCCACCAGCTACGCGCTGGTTCGCGCACATATTCCAAGGCCTTGCCATCCTCGGCTGTCTGCCACACGAGACTCGGCCGGCTTCCCGGGGTGCGCGGGCGTAGTGCCAGCACGTAGGAATTCTCGGGTCGCGCCATGGCGTCAAAGCGCACCGCGGTCTCCTGCGCAAGCGCCGGGCTGTCGATGATCAGACCAATCTCGGTGTTGAGACGTTTCGATCGCTGATCGAAGTTCATCGAACCGATGAAGAGCTGCTGGCGGTCAAAGACAAACAGCTTGGCATGCAATGCATAGTTGCCGAAGCGCGATACCGCGACCGTCTGGCCGCTGCCCC
>JBAVOB010000310.1:0-2919 GCA_049691655.1 Steroidobacteraceae bacterium
CCGCGGTGGCGATCGCCGGAAGCGGAGCGGCAGTGCTGCTCGCGGCCGGTACGGATGGCGATGACGGGCCGACCGGTGACGCTGGCGGGCTGGTCGACGGACATACCTGCGAGCGCATCGCGCTCGCGGGCGGCGATGCCAGCGCGGCGCTGCGCGCGGCGGACTCGGGCTCCGCGCTGGAAGCGGCGGGCGATCTCGTGCACACCGGGCCGACCGCTACCAATGTCGGTGACCTCGTGCTCGGCGTGCGCGTCTCCATGATCCGTGCCTCGGAATTGCTCAAGGCGCATGACGGGCCGCCCGCGGTCGTGGTCTAATTCCGGCAACGGCCGCCGGATCGGATTAGCATGAAACTGCTGGTGATCGACGACGATCCGCGCTACCGCGCCCTGCTGCGGCACCACGTCTCCTGCGAGTGGCCGGAGGCGGATCTGGTCACGTACAACCCGGTGCTCCGCGGTCCCTTGCCGGAGGATTTCCTCGCGCAGGGCTACGACGTCGTGCTGCTCGACGCGGACTGGGACGGCGGCCAGGGGATCGACTGGCTCGAGGCGTTCGCGGCTCGCGAGGGTTTCGCTCCGATCCTGTTTCTTGCCGACAGCGCCGATGGCGCGCTGGCCGAGCGCGCGCGCGCGGCCGGCGCGCTTGCGGTCATTTCCCGCCTCAAGATCGATCATGACGCATTCACTTCCACGCTGGCCGCGGCCTGCGAACGTCATCGCGAAGCGCTCGAGGCGTGGAACGCGTCCGAGGCTGGGCGCGAGGCGCAACGCTTCGGCGACGCGATCATTCCGGGCTACCGGCGTATCCGGCAGCTCGCGGTCGGCTCCGTTTCCAACCTCTATCTGTGCGAGGGCCTCGCCGCCGGCACGCTCGTCGTGCTGAAGGTCACGCCGGTGGGACGCAAGGAATCCGGTGTCGACCAGGCGTACGAGCGATTCGTGCAGGAATTCAACATCGTCAAGCGCCTGCATCACCCGAGCATCGTCAAGCTGCACGACCTGGGTGTTGCGGCGGGCCACGCGTACCTCGTGATGGAATACTTTGGCGGCGGTGACCTGCGACTGCAGATGCGCCGCGCGCTGCCACCGCGGGTCGCCCTGGGCTTTGCGCGCGACATCGCCAGCGCGCTGCGGGTCATTCACCAGGCCGGCATCCTGCACCGGGACCTGAAGCCCGGCAACGTGATGCTGCGGGATGACGGGTCCATCGCGCTGATCGACTTCGGGCTCGCCAAGCACGAGACCATTGCGCTCGAGGTGACCGATCCGGGGCTGATCCTCGGCACTCCGCACTACATGAGCCCGGAGCAGGGGCACGGCGAGACGGTCGATGCGCGCAGCGATCTCTACAGCCTCGGCATCATCCTCTACGAGCTGCTCACGAAGCAGAAGCCGTTCGACTCGGACAATCCGATGGCGATCATCTTCAAGCATCGGAAGATCGCGCCGCCGCCGCTGCCCGAGGAGATCGCGTGGCTCCAGCCGCTGATGGATCGGCTGCTCGCCAAGGATCCCGCCGATCGCTTTCCGACGGCCCGGGACGCGCTCGCGGCGATCGAGGAGGCGCTGTCACGCTGCGAGGATTCGCAGGCGGCGCAATCCGCAGCCTGACGGCGACCGCCGCGACGGGGTGGTCATGGGATCAAGCGGCGAGCGTGACCGACTGGAATTCCCCGCGGCTCCAGCGCAGATAGCTCCCCTGCTCGTACCACGCGCCGAGCACGAGGCGCATTGCACGCTCGCCGTCGACCGAATACTCGTGCGCTCCCGGGCGATGCGTGTGGCCGTGAATCAGCCAGCGCGCGCCGCTCGCGCGCAGCACCGCCTGCACGGCGTTTTCGTTCACGTCCATGATCCGCGGCACGACGCGCGCGGTGTGAGCGCGGCTGCCGGCGCGCGCCTCGTCGGCAAGCATCGTGCGGGCGTCCGCCGGGAGCGACAGGAAGCGGCGTTGCCAGGCGGGGGAGCGCACGATCGCGCGCAGCTCCTGGTAGGCGTGATCGTCGGTGCAGAACTGGTCGCCGTGCGCCAGCAGCACCGGCGTGTCGTCGAGTCGCGCGATGACCGCATCGGGCAGCAAGCGCGCACCGGTGCGTTCGCAGAAGCCCGGTCCGAACAGGAAGTCGCGATTGCCGCGCAGCACGAAACAGGGCAGGCCGGCGGCGGTGGCGCGGCGCAGCGCCTCGCACACGCGGCTGCGCTGCGGCTCGGCATCGTCGTCGCCGATCCAGGCTTCGAACAGGTCACCGAGGATGTACAGCGACGCAGCGCCGCGTGCCTCGTGCGCGAGAAAGCGCTCGAACGCGGCGATCGCGTCCGGTGCGCTCGCATCGAGGTGCAGGTCGGAGACGAACAGGTGGGTCACGTGGGTGCGATGGCAACGTTGCGGGGGGCGCGCTGCGCGGGGCAGCGCCGGTCGGTGCGATTCTAGCAAGCGCGGCGCCAGCGCTGCTCCCGCGTTCGTCGGCGGCCGTCCCTGCAGCGCGGCACGGGATTCCCGTAACATGGCGGGCATGTCCGTCCCGGTCGTTACGCGATTCGCGCCCAGTCCCACCGGCGAGCTGCACCTCGGCAACGTGCGCACGGCGCTGTTCAACCAGCTGCTCGCGCGCCACGCGGGCGGCCGGACAATTCTGCGCATCGAGGACACCGACGCGGAGCGCAGCACGGCGGCGTTTACGGCCGCGCTGATCCGCGATCTGCAGTGGCTTGGCCTCGAGTGGGACGAGGGCCCGGATCGGGGCGGGCCAGCCGCGCCGTATCGCCAGTCAGAGCGCCGCGGGCGTTATGCGCAGCGCTTTGCGGAGCTCGAGCGCCGCGGGCTCGCATACCCTTGCTTCTGCTCGCCGCTCGAGCTCGATATCAGCCGCCGTGCGCAGCTCGCTGCTGGCCGCCCGCCGCGCTACGCGGGTACGTG
>JBAVOB010000311.1:0-42012 GCA_049691655.1 Steroidobacteraceae bacterium
CGCGATTTGGACGCCGGCAGCCTGCAGTTCGCTTGCAACCCCATATGCCGAGTCGCTCCCCGCCAGCAACACGATGCGTGAGCCGACGCGCACGCCGTAGCGATTCAGATACGTCCGGGCGGCCGAAGCGAGCATCACGCCGGGACGGTCGTTACCCGGGAAGACGAGCGGCCGCTCGATCGCCCCGGTGGCCAGCACGACCTCGCGGGCGCGCACTTGCCAGAGCCGCTCGCGTGGCGCGGAAGCCGGCGGGTCCGCGATGTGCTCGGTGACGCGTTCGTTGAGGCCGATCAAATTGTGCGGGAAGTAGCCGAAAGCCGTCGTGCGGGCGAGCAGCATCACGTTGGGCTGGCCACGCAGGCTCGCAAGTGAATCCGCGAGCCATTGGGCGACCGGTCGGCCGTCGATGCTGGCTGCGCGCTCATCGAGTAGAGAGCCGCCGATCTCGGCCTGCTCGTCGCACAAGATTACGCGTGCGCCGGTTGAGGCGGCGGAGAGTGCCGCCGCCAATCCAGCCGGTCCGGCGCCAACCACCAGCACGTCACAGTGCGCGAACCGCTGTGCGTAGCGATCGGGATCCGGGGCGGAGGGCGCGCGACCGAGTCCCGCTGCCGCGCGAATCCAGGGTTCGTACAGCTTGTGCCAGGCGGACCGCGGCCACATGAAGGTCTTGTAGTAGAAGCCCGCCGGGAACAGCGGTGCCAGCAGGTCGTTGATCGCCTGCAGGTCGAAACGCGCGCTCGGCCAGCTGTTCTGGCTTTCGGCAATCAGGCCGTCATAGAGCTCCACGTGTGTCGCGCGCAGGTTCGGCGTCCGACGGGCCGCATCGCGAACCACGGCCACCAGCGCGTTCGGCTCTTCGGCGCCCGCTGCGAGAATGCCGCGCGGACGGTGATACTTGAAGGATCGCCCGACCAGGTGGACGCCGTTGGCGAGCAAAGCGGAGGCCAGCGTATCGCCGGCGCACCCCGAATACCGTCGGCCGTCGAAGAAAAACCCGAGTGGTCGCGACCGATCGATGCGCCCGCGGTCGGTCGTGCGCCAGGACGTCACGGTTTGACCGGTGACGCGATGGAAGGGGGTGCCTCGCCGCTGCGATAGGTAGCGAGGAACTGATCGGTCGTCGTATCGCGCAGCGCATTGAAGAATCGCGCGCAGCCGCGGGCGTGCCGCCAGCGCTCGGCGTGGATTCCCCGGCTATTGCTCCGCAGGTAGAGGTAGGCGGCCCATTCGTCTGCATCGACCGTCGCGGGGTCGGCCGGGCGCGCGATGTGCGCTTGGCCAGCGTAGCTGAACTCGAGCTGCGGGCGCGGTCCGCAATAGGGACAGTGGATGATCAGCATGGCTGCAGCTCAGTGCGCCACTGCGGCCGCCGCCGCCTCATCGATCAGGTGGCCGTCGCGGAAGCGCTCGATCGTGAACGGGGCGTTGATCGGATGCGCTTCGTCGCGTGCGATCGTCCACGCGAACAAGTGCGCGGAACCCGGTGTCGCCTTGAAGCCGCCCGTGCCCCATCCGCAGTTCACATACAGGCCGGGAACCGGCGTCTTCGCAACGATGGGCGAGCGGTCCGGCGTGACGTCCACGGTACCGCCCCAGTTGCGCAACATCCGCATGCGGCGAAATACTGGAAACAGCTCGCAGACCGCGGAGAGAGTGTGCGAATTGATGTGCAGCGCGCCACGCTGCGTGTAACTGGTATAGGCATCGGTGCCGGCGCCGATGACGAGCTCGCCCTTGTCGGACTGGCTGATATAGGCATGCACGGAGTTCGACATGACGACGCACGGAATCGCGGGCTTGACCGGCTCCGATACGAGCGCCTGCAGCGGGAAACTCTCGATCGGCAGGCGGATGCCGGCGAGTCCCATTACGACGCTCGTGCTGCCTGCCGCCGCCACGCCGACTTTGTGGCTGCGAATGAGGCCGCGCGAGGTCTCCACCGCCTCGACTGCGCCGCGCGCATCGCGCCGGATGCCGGTGACTTCGCAGTTCTCGATGATGTCGACGCCGAGCGCATCGGCCGCGCGCGCATAACCCCAGGCAACGGCGTCGTGCCGGGCGGTTCCGCCGCGGCGCTGCAACGCCGCGCCCATCACCGGGTAGCGCATGTTCCGCTCGATGTTGAGCGGCGGGCAGTACGCCTTGGCCTGCTCCGGCGTCAGCCATTCGTTATCGACCCCATTGCCGCGGTTCGCATGAACGTGACGCCTGATGACCTGCGCATCGTGCACCGTGTGTGCCAGCATCATGACGCCCCTTGGCGAGTACATGACGTTGTAGTTAAGCACCTGCGACAGGTCCTGCCACATCTTCAGGGAGTGGTCGTAGAGCCGCGCGCTTTCGTCAAACAGGTAGTTAGAGCGAATGACGGTCGTATTGCGGCCGGTGTTGCCGCCACCGATCCAGCCCTTCTCGAGCACCGCGACATTGGTCATTCCATGCTCGGCGGCCAGGTAGTAGGCTGCGCCAAGCCCGTGTCCGCCGCCGCCGACGATAATGGCGTCATAAGCTGGCTTGGGCGCCGCGCGGCGCCATTGAGGCTGCCAGCCCTGATGACCGCTCAGGGTGTGCCTGAGGAGCGACCAGATGGAGAACTTCTGCATCAGGCCCGCAGCTCCTTATTCTCCGGATCGAACGGCGAGTCGACGAGCACGGTTGCTTGCTTGCGTTCGCCGAGAATCTCGACCGCGAGTTGAGTGCCGACTGCGGCACAGTCGGGTTGCACGTAGCCGATCGCGAGACTCTTCTTGAGTACGTGCCCGTAGCATCCGGAAGTTGCGCGACCGATCATGCCGCCAGTGGAGTCGAACAGCGGCTCGTTTCCGAGAGGATCCGCGTCGCTGACACCGTGCACCTCGAGTGTCACGAATCGATGCGGGACGCCGGCCGCGAGTTGCTTCTCGAGCGCCTCCCGGCCGATGAACGCGCCTTTGCTCATGCGCACGAACCGGTCGAGGCTCGCTTCGAACGGCGTGTAGTCGCCCGTCATGTCGCTCCCCCACATGCGGTAGGACTTCTCGAGGCGCAGCGATTCCATTGCGCGCATGCCGACCATGCCGATGCCGGACTCCTGGCCGGCGGCGAACACCGCATCGAACAGGTGGTGCGCGTATTCAACGGGAAAGTGCAACTCCCAGCCGAGGGCGCCGACGAAATTGACGCGCAGCGCATACACGTCGGTCGCCAGGCCGACTTCGAGCACCTGTCCGGTCAACCACGGAAAGGCGGCGTTGTCGAGCGGCGCATCGGTCAGCCTGGCGATTACGTCACGGGAGCGCGGCCCGGCGACGACGAAGCAGCCGCGCGCGCCCGTGATGTTCCGCAAGGCGACGGAACCGTCGCGCGGCACATGCCGCTGCAGGTAATCGGAGTCGTAGCGCTCGGCCGCACCGGCGCTGACGACGTAGAAATGCTGCTCGCCGAGCCTGGTGATCGTGAATTCCGAGCGGATCCCGCCGCGCCGCGTCAATGCGTGGCACAGTGCTATGCGGCCGGTCTTCGTGGGCACCTTGTTCGCGACGAGGCCGTCGAGCCACGCCTCGGCGCCGGGGCCGGTGACCTCGTGCTTGGTGAACGGCGTCAGGTCGATGACGCCCACCCGCTCGCGCATCAGGCGGCACTCATTCCCGACGTGCTCGAAGTAGTTAGTGCGACGGAAACTCCACACATCGCGCGGTGCGACTCCGGGAGGGGCGAACCAGTTGGCGCGCTCCCAGCCGTAACGCTGGCCGAACACCGCCCCCATCCGGCTCAGTTTGTCGTAGACGGGGCTCGTCTTGGCCGGACGCGCATCGGGCCGCTCCTCGTCCGGGAAGTGAATCGTGAAAACGTTGCGGTAGGTTTCCTCATTCTTCGCCACCACGTAACGCTTGCTCGTATAGGACCCGAACCGTCGCGGGTCGACGGCCAGCATGTCGATGCCCGATTCGCCCTCGACGATCCACTCCGCAAGCTGCCAACCCGCGCCGCCGGCTGCCGTGATGCCGAAGCTGTGACCCTCGTTCAGCCACAGGTTCGGCATGCCCCATGCGGGACCCACTAGCGGGCTGCCGTCCGGAGTGTAGGAGATCGGTCCGTTGACGATATCCTTGATGCCGCAATGCTCGAGCGCCGGCACCCGGCGCTGGGCGGCCTCGACATGCGGCAACAGCCGATCGAGATCGCCTGCGAACAGGCTCTTGCCGAACCACTCCGGCACACCGTCGGCGAAACGCGCGGGGGCGCCGGCTTCGTAGGGGCCAAGAATCCAGCCGAGCCGTTCCTCGCGCAGGTAATACGATTTGTCCGACTCGCGCAATACCGCGAGCTCGCGTCCGCCGGCAGCCCGGTACGCCTTCAGCTCGGGAGATTCGTCGTAGACGATGTACTGGTGCTCGACCGGAATCGCGGGGACGTTCAGGCCGAACAGGCGTCCCGTCTGGCGAGCGTAATTGCCGGTCGCGCACACGACGTGCTCGGCGACGATCTCTCCCTTGGTGGTCGTGAGCTTCCACTCGCCGCTTGTGGTGCGGGTCGCGGCCGTGACCGCGGTCTGTTCGTAGATCTCGGCACCTGAAGCGCGGGCGCCGCGGCGCAAAGCCATCGTCAGGTCTGCCGGTGCGATGTGACCGTCGTCCGGATGGTACAGCGCGCCGACGATGCGCGGCGTCACGCGATCGTCCCCAAGATTCACCAGCGGCCAGAGCTTCTTGACTTCCTGCGGGCCGATGACCTGGAACGGCACGCCGATCGTGTTTGCCGTGCCGCAATACTTCCGGTACTCATCCATGCGCTCGCGGCAGGTCGCGAGGCGCAGATTCCCGGTCACGTGGAAGCTGACGTCCTGCCCCGTCTCGCCCGGCAGTCGCTTGTAGAGGTCGACGGAGTACTTGTGCAGCTGGCCGACCGTGTAGCTCATGTTGAAGAGCGGCAGGAGCCCGGCCGCATGCCAGGTCGAGCCGGCCGTCAGCTCGGTGCGTTCGACGAGCACGACGTCCGACCAGCCCTTCTTCGCGAGGTGGTAGAGCGTACTCACGCCGACCGTGCCGCCGCCGATTACAACGACCCGCGCGTGAGACTTCATTTCTGGGATCTCCGTGGGTGCCCGCCGTCCGCCCGGCGAGGTTGCCCGAAGCGCATCTTCAGATGGCAGGGAAGTGTAGCGGCAGCCGGAGCCCCTACAGCTCCATTTGCGACAGCCTCTGACGCGAATGCGCCAGCCCGCCTTATACTACGTATAGACCCGGAAGCTACCGGCCGGAGGGCCTCCGTGAAACCTGCCGATGCGATGCGCAAGAGCCGCTTCGCCTTTCTGACGCTGCCGAATTACTCGATGATTGCCGTGTCGAACGCCGTTGAGCCGCTGCGGATGGCGAACACCCTGTGCGGGCAACAGGCCTACCAGTGGGTGATTGCGAGCCTGGATGGCAACGCGGTGTCCGCGAGCAACGGTCTCAACTTGTCGCCGACAGTCGGCCTGAGCCAGGTCGGGCGCGTCGATCTGGTCTTCGTTTGCGGCGGGATTAACGTGCGCGAGGCTCTCTCGCCGGGTCTGCTCGCGGCGTTGCGGCGCCTCGCCGAGCAGCGCACGCCGCTCGGCGGACTGTGTACCGGGGGTTACGCACTCGCGCAGGCAGGCCTCCTGGATCGTTATCGCGCGACGATCCACTGGGAAAACCTCTCCGCCCTGCGCGAGGAGTTCCCACAGGTGCTGATTTCCGACCAGCTGTTCACGATCGACCGCGATCGCTATACCTGCTCGGGCGGCGTGGCGCCGCTCGACCTGATGCTGCACCTGATCGAAACGAAACTGGGGGCGCGCATCTCGCGCCTGGTATCCGAACAGTTCATCGTCGAGCGCGTGCGCAACGACCAGGACCGGCAGTATGTGCCTCTGCGTGCGCAGGTCGGCAATGCACACCAGAACCTGATCCAGATCGCAGAATTGATGGAAGCGAATATCGAGCGGCCGCTGTCGCTCGAGCGGATCGCCAAGCAATCGGGGCTTTCGCGGCGTCAGATCGAACGCCTGTTCAAGCGATATCTGCACTGCGTCCCGAAGCGCTACTACCTCGAGATGCGCCTGAAACGCGCGCGCGAGCTGCTGTTGCAGACGGCGATGCCGATCATGGACATCACGACGGCCTGCGGCTTCCAGTCGCCGCCGCATTTCTCGAAGTGCTATCGCAATCAGTTCGGGCATCCGCCGAGCGCGGAGCGACAGGCACGCCCCAAGGCAGGTGCTGCGCCTGACGACGAGCGCGCAGCACCGGTCTGAACTCACGCGGTTCGCGGGGCCGTCAAGCCCTCATCCTCAGACCTTTGGGATCGAATGCCGGCTCGGTCAGGCGCGTCGCCGTTCGCCGTTCGCCGATCAGCTCCACCTGGAAGCCCTTGGTTTCTGCAGCGACTTCCCGTCGCACGTAGCCGAGCGCGATCGACTTGCCGACCGTGTGCGCATAACCGCCTGACGTGACCCAGCCGACGACGCTGTCGCCGTGCCAGATCGGTTCGTCGCCGATCGCGTCGGCGTCGGCTGCGGCGACATCAAGAGTGATCAACCGCCGTTCTCCACCGGTCGATTGTTCCGCGGCCGCGGCGTCCCGCCCGATGAACTCGCCCTTCTTGAGATCGACGAAGCGGCCGAGCCCGGCTTCAAAGGGCCCGTAGATTGGGCGATATTCGCGGGCCCACGTGCCGAAGCCCTTCTCGAGGCGCAGCGAGTTGAGCGCGCGTCCGCCGATGTGCCGGATGCCGAACGGCTGGCCGGCGCCGAGCAGCAGGTCGTACAGCGCGCGCTGGTACTCGGTCGTCACCCAGATTTCATACCCGAGATCGCCGGTGAACGACACGCGCCCCACGAGCGCCGGCACCATGCCGACGTCCATGCGCCGGAATGACATGAACGGGAACGCGACGCTCGACGGGTCCTCGGACACAAGCGTCGCCAGCAGCGGACGCGAGTGCGGGCCGGCGACCGACATCCCGACGTACTCCATGGCGCAGGGCCGTACCGTGACACCCGTCGGCGGCGGGTGACGCTCGAACCAGCGAAGGTAGAAAACCTCGGCAGCATACGTGCAGATCAGGAAGAAGCGCTCGGCAGTTAGCCGACAGAGCGTGAAGTCACCGATCAGGCGGCCGCGCTCGTTGAGCATCGGCGACAACGAGATGCGCCCGACGCTCGGCACGCGATTCGCCATGACGCGCGAGAGCCACTCGGCGGCGCTGGGCCCCGTGACCTCGAACTTGCCGTAGTTCGAGATCTCGAGCAGTCCCACCGCCTCGCGAACCGCACGGCACTCCGCGCCGACCGATGCATGGGCGTTCGAGCGCCGGAACGTGACATCTTCGCGGGGCGGGGTTCCAGGCGGCGCGAACCACAGCGCGTGCTCGAGGCCGCAATACTCGCCAAACACCGCGTTCTGCGCGCCGAGCCGCTCGTAGACCGGCGTCGTCCGCAGCGGGCGCGCCGCGCCGAGTTCCTCGTTCGGAAAGCGAATGCGAAAGCGCCGCGAGTAGTTCTCGCGCACCTTTGCGTTGGTGTAGGCGAGGGTAGCCCAGTCGCCGTAGCGGGCGATGTCCATCGCCCAGACGTCGGCGCCGGGATCGCCATCGACCATCCAGTTCGCGAGCGTGAGACCGACGCCGCCGCCCTGGCTGAATCCGGCCATCACGCCGCAGGCGACCCAGTAGTTCCTGAGCCCGCGCACCGGCCCGACGAGCGGGTTGCCATCCGGGGCGAAGGTGAAGGGGCCATTGACGACTTTCTTGATGCCTGCGGCCGCCAGGCGCGGAAAATGCTGGAAGCCGACCTCGATGCTCGGTGCGATTCTCTCCAGGTCGTTAGGGAGCAGTTCCTGCATGAAGTCCCAGGGCGTCGTGCGCGGCGACCACGGCACGCCGGCGCGTTCGTACGTGCCCATCAGCATGCCGCCGCGTTCCTGGCGCATGTAGATCTCGCCCTCGAAGTCGATGCAATGCAGTTGTTCTTTCTGTCCCTTGAGTTCCGGCAAGTCCTCGGTGATCAGGTACTGGTGCTCCATGGCGAGGACAGGCAATTCGAGCCCCACCATGCGGCCGACTTCGCGTGCCCAGAGACCGCCCGCGTTGACGACATGTTCGGCGCGAACATTGCCCTTGTCGGTGAGCACATCCCAGGTGCCGTCGGCCCGGGGCCTGGTGTCGAGGACGCGCGTCTGCCGCACGACTTCGGCGCCGGCAATCTGCGCCGCTTTCGCGTAGGCATGCGTGACCCCATACGGGTCGACGTGCCCCTCGATCGGATCGTACATCGCGCCCACGAAATGCGACTCATCGAGCAGCGGGTAGATCTTCTTGGTCTCGGCGATGGAGAGCAGCTCGAGCTCCATGCCGAGGTAGCGACCGCGCGCGATGGCCATCTTGAGCCAGTCGAGGCGCTCCGGCGTCCCCGCCAGCATGAGGCCGCCCGTCACGTGCACGCCGCACGACTGCCCGGAGATCTGCTCGATCTCCTTATACAGGTTGATCGTGTATTGCTGGAGTTTTGCGACGTTTGGATCGCCGTTGACGGTGTGCATGCCGCCCGCGGCATGCCAGGTCGATCCACAGGTGAGCTCGCCGCGCTCGATGAGCAGGATGTCCTTCCAGCCCGCCTTGGTGAGGTGGTAGAGCACGCTCGCTCCCACGACCCCGCCGCCGATCACCGCCACCTGCACGTGCGTGCGCATACCCGCCCTCGAATGGTTAGTCGAACAAACGTTCGCGGCTGTGCGCGAGCCTAGCTGACCGGTGGCGCGCCGCCCTCGGCCTTGCGCCGCTCGACGTAGGCGTCGAGCGCCTCGACGATGGCCGGATCCCGCGCCGGCGTGACGTAGTGCGCGAGCGTGCCCCGCCATAGAGCGTGCGCACGTTCGGTCGCCGTCTTCGCCCCGTCATTGAACCAGGTGCCGTAATTGCGCCAGTCGGACACGAGCGGCGAATAGAACGCATTGCGGTAGCGCTCCATCGTATGCGCGCAGCCGAAGAAATGACCTCCGTAGCCGACCTCGGCAATCGCCTCGAGCGCAATATCCGCCGCGCTCGCCCCGACGGGCTGGAACACCTCGGCGAACATCTGCAGCATCTCGATGTCCAGGACGAATTTTTCATAGGAAGTCGTGAGGCCGCTCTCGAGCCAGCCGGCGGCGTGCAGAATGAAGTTCGCGCCGCCCATCAGCGCGCCCCACAGGCTCATCTCGGCCTCGTAGGCCGATTGCGCGTCGGGGACGTTGGAGGCGGTGGCGTTCGATGAGCGCCACGGGAGCCCAAGGTGGCGGGCGAGCTGCCCGGCGCCGAACGACGCCTTGACGTACTCCGGCGTGCCAAATGCCGGCGAGCCGGATTTCATGTCGACGTTCGATGTGAAGCTGCCGTAGACGACGGGTGTCCCCGGCCGGACCATCTGCGCGAGCGTCAGCCCGGCGAGCGCCTCGGCGTGCGCCAGGGTCAGGGCGCCGGCGATCGTGACCGGCGCCATCGCGCCCGCCAGCGTAAACGGAGTGATGATCAGCACCTGCCCCGCGGCTGCGAACTCCAGGATCCCGTCGGACATGGGCAGGTCCAGCTGGAGCGGCGAGTTGGTATTGATGATCGTATAGGTATACGGACGTTGCCGGAATTGCTCGGCGGAGATGCCGTGGGCCAGCCGCATGAGCTCGAAGTTATCGGCGATCTGCTGCGGCGAGCGGGAGAAGATGAAGGGAATCTTGTCAGAGAGCAGTAACTGGGCGCGGGTTACCTCGAGATGCCGGATGTGGATTGGAATGTCCTGCGGTTCCACCGCGCCGCCGAGCACGTGCAGCACGTCGAAGCTCTGCGACAGCTTCATCAGGTTGCAGAAATCCTCGAGCGTGCCCGCGCGACGGCCTCCGGCGGTGTCCATGATGTTGGGAGGTCCGGATGTCGGCGCCAGCGCCACATGCCGCCCGCCGACCGGAACGTGCCGCGTCGGATCCACCGAATGCAGGGTGAAGCTGCCGGGCGCGCTACGGAGTGCGGCCGCGACCAGTGCGCGATCGATGCGCACGACCTGAGCCGTGTCGTCGACGTCGGCGCCACCGGCCGCGTAACGCTCTCGTGCCCGCGGCGACAGGATTTTCATGCCGTGCGTTTCGAGGATGACAAGCGCGGCCTCGTGCAGCGCGACAACCTGGTCGTCCGAGAAAACGCGCAGCGGCTCAAACGGGTTTTCAAGGTGTCGGTAGGCGCGCGAGCGTTCGGGGACCGTCTCGCTGGCAACCGGCGCTGCACCGCCGCGACGGTTGCGCCGCCCAGTGGGCGCGGCAGTCTCGGTCATGAACGCGCAGCTCCGGGTTCGTTCGACACCGCAAGCCGCAGCAAAGGCTCAGATTGAATCCTGCCCGGACCAAATCGTTCTATCAGCCACGATCTGAACAACGCCACGGCCGTGTCGCTGAGCGCTTCGGCGTCCGTGACCAGATAGTAGCCGTAGCCGTCATCGAGCGTGACGACGAAGGGTCGAACAAGGCGTCCGTTGTCGAGGAATTCGCGGAACAGGTTGAGATCGACCAGCGCGAGACCTTCACCGCTCAAGGCATATTCCACCATCAGCAGCTCGGTATCGAAGATCAGGCCGCGCTCGTGGTTTAGCCCGGTGAGATTGATTTGGCGAAGGAGCTGCGCCCAGAGATGATGCCGCGGCTGACCCTCGATGCGCATGTGAATCAGTTCGTTGTCGCGGATGAAGGCCGCGAGATCCTTGCCGGCATGTCGGGCCGCGACGGTCGGGTGACAGACGATCCCGAGCCGCACCGGCCAGAGCAGGTCGCTCACGAGATCGGTCACGGTCGGCTTCGAATAGATCACCGCAACGTCGACGTCGTTCGGCGGGGGGCCGACGCCATAGGGGCTGACGAGGTCGATCTCGATCTCCTGGTTGGCGCGGCGGAAGTCGCGCAGGATGGGGACGGCCAGGTGCATGGCAAAGCTCGGCGGCATCTGCACGCGCAAGGTCCGTAGCGTCGGCGCCCTGGAACTGCGGACCTCGTCGAGCGAGTACTCCAGGCGGTCAAATGACTTTGCCACCGTGGGCAACAGATGCTTGCCCGCCGCGGTTAGCACGAGCGCGTGCGGCCGCCGTTCGAACAACTTCACGCCGATCAGGCTCTCGAGTGCGATGACATGCCGTGACAGCGCGCTCTGGGAGATCAGCAGGGCGTGGGCAGCGCCGGTGAAGCTGCCGTAGCGGGCAACCGCCTCGAAGGCCCGCAGCGCGTTCAGTGGCAGCCAGCGCCGATCGATTCGCGCTCTGTTCATCTCCACTCCCTCCGGCAGCGCCCCTGCGAGACTGGATGACTCGCCGGCCGATGGCACTCTGACCGGGTGTCGACCACGGGACTCGATAACAGCACAGCTTGGGCCAGACGGTAGCATGCGGCCAATGCTTTTTTCCGATGGCAGGGATCTACATCGAGTCGGTCGACACCCCTCTGGACGGGCGCGACGAGCGCGCGGCACCTTTGCCTCGACGCTCGGGGAGCCCCTGCGCGGCGGGCCTGTCCATCTCGGTGGTCCGGTGTCGGCAGCGATTTGCGTTGCGTCGGGCTGCGGCGCGTTGGGACCGCGCAGCGGCGCTGTTGCTCTTGCGCATCACGACGCCGAGTACGGACCCGTATCGCGCAATCGCGGTGCGGTCCTCTTGGGAATCTTGACGGCGCGCGACATTTCGTCTACTTGTCTATCGGTCTAGAATGCCGCCAGAGATGGCATGCGTTCGAAATCCCGCGCGAGGCGCACGTAAGGTGCCGCGGTGCGCAAGAACAGGTACGCAAGAAAACAAGTGAACCTGGGACAAGACGCTCTCTCGACGAGCCCGAAATACAACGATCATTAGGGGGTTGTATCGTGAATTACAAAGTATCTTCCGCGATCGCGGCGATCCTGGCTGCGCAGGCCGCATATCCGGCCGAGACCACTGACCAGGCCGCCTCGGCAGCAGCGTCTGGCCAGATCGAAGAGATTACCGTCACGGCGACGCGCCGTTCCGAGAGTCTGCAGGACGTGCCTATAGCGGTATCGGCGATCACCGGCGAATCGCTCGAGAAGCTCCACGTGCAAACCTTCGACGACTACGTCAAGTTCCTCCCCAATGTATCTGCGGGCAGCACGGGTCCGGGTGCCAGCAATATCTACATGCGCGGTCTGTCGGCCACTGGCACAGGCGTCGGCAACCAGGTGGGCGGCGGTGTCGGTGGATTTCCGAACGTCGCCGTTTACATTGACGATCAGTCGGCGCAATTGCCGGGTCGCAATCTCGATGTCTATGCGGCCGACCTGGAGCGCATAGAGATCCTCGAGGGCCCGCAGGGCACCCTGTTCGGCGCGGGCGCGCAAGCCGGCGCGGTCCGTTACATCACCAACAAGCCCAATCCGAACAAGGTCGACGCGGGGTTCAGCGCCGGTTACTCGGCGACGGCACACGGCGATCCGAACGGCGACGTCCAGGGGTTCCTCAACTTGCCCGTGCTCGACGGCAAGGCCGCAGTGCGCCTCGTCGTCTACACCGACTCGCGGGGCGGATATATCCGCAATGTTCCGGGCACCTTCTCGCGAAAACCGACGGACCTGGGTATCGCAGCCCAGAATTTCATCTCGGCGGGCGACCCCGGTGGCCTGCTCGGTTTTGGCGGTCCTTCGAAGCTTTACTTTGTTTCCAGATTCAACGGCCAAGTCCCTGGGCAATCCGCGTGCAAGGCCGCGAATGGCGCGAATTGCACTAACGTCAACAGATACACCGGGCCCTTCGTTTTTGGCGATCCGACCAAGACCGTCTTCGGCGATGCGGCCAGCGTCAACACCGTCGATAACAGCAAGGTTGTGAATCCCCACTACAACCCAGTGACGTATCGGGGTGCGCGGCTCTCTGGTGTGTACCGATTCAACGACGACTGGGATCTCCTCGTCCAGTACTCGAACCAGGCCATGAAGGCAGATGGCGTGTTCGGCTACGACAAGTCGCTCGGCGATCTGGCCGTCAACGAGTTCAACCAGTCGACGAACTCCGACAAGTTTTCCGATTACGCCCTGACGCTCAACGGCAAGATTGGCGCGCTGAAGGCCGTGTACACCGGCGGCTACCTGAGTCGCAGTGTCGATCAGATCACCGACTACACCCACTATGCCCGCGGTAACTACAGCACGTACTACAACTGCGACGGCCCGAACGTCTACGGTCCGCCCGCCTACTACACGGGCAACCCGGCCACCCGGCGCGCCAAGGACATCTGTTTCTCGCCGAGCCAGACATGGCACGACATCCAGAAGAATACGCACCAGAATCATGAAATCCGGCTCAGCACGCCGGACGACTGGCGGATTCGCGGCATCGTGGGCGGGTTCTACGAAGACTTCAAGATCGAGGACTCGGCCAATTTCGTGTACGCGTCGCCGGATGCCGGTTTCCATGGGCAGTCGCCGGATCCCAAGACGACGATTTTTGACCCCTCGGTGCGCCCGGAGGGTACGGGCTTCTTCAATGACATCACTCGCGGTTACAAGCAAAAGGCGGGATTTGGAGAAATCGCTTTCGACGTGGTTCCGAAGAAGTTGACCTTGTCCGCCGGGGTCCGCTTCTACAACATGGATACTTACGAGAAGGGGTCGGACTTCTCGAGCTACGGAAATCGGTACGTACCGCGCGGGGGCCCGGCCTACTATCCGAAGAAGCGCAACCTGGACGCGCAGAACCTGCAGGAGACCTTCACGGGACACAGCGACAAGGTAACGCTGAGCTGGAAGCCGACCGACGATGCGCTGCTGTACGCGACGTATTCGACGGGTTTCAGGCCCGGTGGCTTCAATCGCGGCACGATCAGCACCAGGGTCGCGCTGAACGTTCCGCTGGCCTACGACTCGGATCACCTGACCAATAAGGAGATCGGCTGGAAGACCAGCTGGTGGGGCCGACGCATCGTGTTCAACGGTGCCGTCTACCAGGAGGACTGGAAAGACATCCAGTACACGGTCTTCAATCCGAACGTATCCAACCTCACGTTCTCGCTCAACGGACCGACTTATCGAGTGCGCGGGACCGAGGAAGACGTGACGGTGCGATTGACTGACAAGCTTACCCTCCAGGCATCGGCTTCGTGGAACTCGAGCGAGCTGATCCGCGACGTCAACGTCAGCTTCGGCGGCGTGCCCGGGTCCATCGGCACGGCCGGCCCAGGGAGCACGCTCGCGAACTCGCCGCCGTTCCAGGGGAGTCTGCGCGCGCGCTATGACTTTCAATACAACGATTACAACGCCTATTGGCAGGTCGCCGCGAAGCACAGTGCACACACGTACTCGTCGATCACCGCGCCCGCTAATAGCTGCGTGTCCACTGATCCGGACTACACAAACTGCCTGATCGTCAGCGCGTTCCAGCGCTGGAACAACGATGCCTATACGATCGTGGATGCGTCGGCGGGAGTGCAAAAGGGGCCGTGGACGGTTAGTTTCGTGGTCAACAACGTGACGGACAAACGTGCGGACCTGACGAACTACTCCAACCAGTTCGTGCTCCTGACGACGACCAATGTGCCGCGCACCATCGGAATTCGCCTGAACTACAAGATGGCGGGTGAAGGCCGCTAGCGGTCCGGGGTCGCGGCGTCGAGACAGGGTGAGGAGCCCGGGCCCGATAAACGGGCCCGGGCTCTGTAAGATCGCGGCCGCATGCCCGCGCGCGGGCCGCTGACGGCGTGCCGCAGCATGCCCTATGATGATCGCGTGTCGTCACGCGGGGACCCGAACGTGCAACCAGATGTCGCGGCACCACCCGTGTCGCGCACCCATCAAGCGATTGAGGCCGTCCGAGCCCTGATGGAGCGCAACCAGTTCGCGCAGGCGTTAGGCGCGAGCGAAGCAATGCTGCGGGAGGCCCCCGAGAACAGGGAAGCGCTCTACCTGGTCGCCGTGTCACAGCGCTACCTACGCCGGCTCTCGGATGCACTCGGGACGCTTGACCGGCTCGAAGCCCTGGCGCCCGATTACGGCAGACTCTACCAGGAGCGTGGGCATTGCTATCGCACGCTGCTTGACGCGCGGAACGCGACTGCGGCATACGCACAGGCCGTGGCGCTCAATCCGGCGCTGCAGGCAAGCTGGGCTGCACTCGCGGAGCTGCATCAGGCCGCCGGTCGAGCCGCCGAAGCTGCTCGTGCTCGCCAGGAACTCATCTATCTGTCGCAGTTGCCACCGGCGCTGCTCAGCGCAATGAATCTGATGTACGACGGTGAGCTCTACAAGGCGGAGCAGCTGTGCCGGCAATTGCTGCAGAAGCACCCGACGCACATCGAGGGCATGCGTCTCCTGGCAGCCCTCGGCGTGAAACTCAACGTTCTGGACGACGCGGAATTCCTGCTCGAAAGCGTCGTGGAATTCACGCCGCAGCACTATGCGGCTCGGTTCGATTACGCCACGGTATTGTCGAAGCGGCAGAAATACGCCAAGGCCCTTGAGCAGGCGCGCATCCTGCGGCAGCAGAAGCCGGGTCATCGCGCCGCTGAAATGCTCTACGCGACGCAGTGTGTCGGACTGGGTGATCATGCGGAAGGGATCCGGCTCTTTCAGCAGCTCCTGGCGGAGAAGCCCGATGACGCGGAAGCCCGCGTCAATCTCGCCCATGCATTGAAGACCGTGGGCAGGCAGCAGGAATCGATCGACGCGTATCGCGCCGCTTTTTCGAGCGACCCGGAGTTCGGCGGCGCGTACTGGAGCCTGGCGAACCTGAAGACGTATCGGTTCACCGACGATGAACTGACGAGGATGCGGCTGCGCGAGGCAACGACAACGCGGCCGGAGACGAAATACCACCTGTGCTTCGCCCTGGGCAAGGCTCTGGAGGACCGCGGCGAGTACGAGCAGTCCTTCCAGTACTACAGCCGCGGCAATACCTTGAAGCGCGAGGAAAGCCGTTACCGGGCGGACCGGATGGAACGCGATCTGCGGCTGCAGCGGGAAATCTGCACGGCGGAATTCTTCGCTGCACGCACGGGCGCTGGCTGCGGGCGGCCGGACCCGATCTTCATCGTCGGTTTACCGCGCGCGGGCTCGACGCTGCTCGAGCAGATCCTCGCGTCCCACTCGAAGGTCGAGGGCACGATGGAGCTTCACGACATCGTCGCGATGTCCCACGAGCTCGATGGGCGTCGTCGCGTCGACGAGCCACCGCGGTATCCGGCGTGTCTCGCGCAACTCGGTTTGGAGCGATTCCGCGAACTCGGCGAAAAGTACATCGCCGACACGATGGTGTACCGGACCGGCAAGCCCTTCTTCATCGACAAGATGCCGAACAACTTCCGGCACATCGGCCTGATACACCTGATCCTGCCGCACGCCAAGATTATCGATGCACGGCGCGACGCCATGGCGTGCTGTTTCAGCAACTTCAAGCAGCTGTTCGCCGCCGGCCAGGAGTTCACCTACGGCCTGGCGGAGATCGGGCGCTACTACCGCAATTACATCGAACTGATGGACCACTGGAACGCTGTGCTGCCCGGGAAGGTCCTCAGGGTCCAACACGAGGACGTCGTGGCTGATCTCGAGAGCAGCGTCCGCCGGATTCTCGGCTTCTGTAATCTCGAGTTCGAGCCGGCATGTCTCGAGTTTCACAAGACCGAGCGCAGTGTGCGCACGGCAAGCTCGGAGCAGGTGCGCCGACCCATCTACAGGGAAGGCCTCGATCAGTGGCGTAACTTCGCACCCTGGCTCGGTCCCCTCCGCGAGGCGTTGGGGTCGCTGGCCGCGCAATGAGCGGCCGTGGCCACGCAGCCTCGATGATCGAATTCAGACGATCGGACGGCCAGCCATCTCGAGGTGCAGATCGGTCCCCTGGTACGGGTAGTCCTTGATGAAGGCTTCGTTCAGCTCGACGCCGAGCCCGGGCTCGGTCGGCGGGATGATGTATCCCTCGGACCATTGGATGGGTTTCTTGAGAATGGCGGCGTGAAAACCCTGCCAGCGCTCGATGCTCTCCTGGATGAGGAAATTCGGGCTGCAGGTCGCGAGCTGGATGTTGGCGGCTCCGACGATCGGGCCGCAATAGAGGTGCGGGGCGATCTGCACGTGGTCGACCTCGGCCATCGCGGCGATTTTCTTCGCCTCGAGGATCCCGCCGACGCGGCCGAGATTCATCTGGAAGATCGCGGCGGATCCCGCCCTGAGGAGCCGCCCGAAATCGTACTTGGTTGCAAGGCGCTCGCCGGTGGCGATCGGGATCGTGGTTGCGCGCGCAACTTTCGCCATTTCCTCGGGAGCATCCGGCGGCACCGGCTCCTCGAACCACAGCGGATCGTAGGGCTCGAGCCGGCGCGCCAGGCGAATCGCGCCGGCTGCCGTCATCTGTCCGTGCGTGCCGAACAGCAGGTCGGCTTTCGAGCCGACGGCTTCGCGCAACTGGCGCACGAAGCGCTCGCTGAGGTCGAGCGCCGCGAGCGACAGTTGCCGGCCATCGAAAGCGGAATACGGCCCGGCGGGGTCGAACTTGATCGCGGTGAAGCCCTGCTTGACATACTCGACCGCTCGCTCGGCGGAGAGATCCGGATCCTGGTAGACGTCGGTCTTGTCACCGGGCCGGGCATAGATGTAGGTATAGGAACGCAGCCGTTCGTGCACCCGGCCGCCGAGAAGGTTATAGACGGGTTGATTCGCCTCTTTCCCGATGATGTCCCAGCAGGCCATCTCGAGCGCGCTCAGTACGCCCATCATCGACAGATCGGGGTGCTGCGTGAAGCCAGCTGAATACACGCGGCGCCACATCCGCTCGATGTTGTGCGGATCCTCGCCCCGCATGTAACGGCTGAAGACGTCCACGAGCATGCGTGTCACGATGTCGGGGTGGAACGGCACGCAGTACGCTTCGCCGACCCCTTCGACGTTGCCGTCGGTGACGAGCTTGACGAAGACGAAATAGCGGCCGCCGTAGTGCGGCGGCGGGTTGCCCACTACGAAGGTCTTGATGTCCTGCAGCTTCATGCGCGCCGCGCCCTCAGGCTGCGTAGAACCCGTTGATGGATTTCAGCTCGAGGTATTCGAGCAAACCCTGCTTGCCCCACTCGCGTCCATTCCCGGACTGCTTGAAGCCCCCGAAGGGGGATTGGTAGTCCTGCGACGCGCCATTCAGGTAGACGCTGCCCGCGCGCAGGCGTCGCGCCACCGCACGCGCCTTGCCGATGTCGGATGACTGGACGTACGCCGCCAGTCCGAACGGGCTGTCGTTCGCGATCTCGATGGCTTCCTCGAGCGTCTTGAAGCGCATGAGGCACAGCACCGGCCCGAAAATCTCCTCGCGCGCGATGGTCATCCGGTTATGAACGTCGGCGAAAATGGTCGGCCGGACGTAGAAGCCGGTTTCGAACCCGGCCGGCTTCCCGGGGCCGCCGAGCACGAGGCGGGCGCCTTCCGCAATACCCGTGTCGATGCAGCGCTGGATCTTGTCGTACTGCATCCGCGATGCGACGGGGCCGAGATGTTTGCCCGGCTGGGTGGGATCGCCCAGTTTCACGGCGGCGCCGGCCGCGACGGCGATCTCGACGGCCTGGTCGTACACCGAATCCTCGATCAGCATGCGCGTGGGCGCATTGCAGGATTGACCCGAATTATTGAAGCAGTGCAGCACGCCGCGCTTGACGGCCGCCCTGAGATCCGCATCCGCGAAGACGATGTTCGCCGACTTGCCGCCGAGTTCCTGCGCGACGCGCTTGACCGTATCCGCCGCGCTCTTGGCGACGCTGATCCCGGCCCGCGTCGAGCCGGTAAAAGACACCATGTCGACGTCGGGGTGGACGCTCAGCGCGTGGCCGACGATCGGGCCGGTGCCGTGAATCATGTTGAACACGCCCGCCGGCAGCCGCGCCTCATCGATGAATTCGGCGAACAGCTGCGCCGAGAGCGGGCTCTGCTCGCTCGGCTTCAGCACCACCGTGCATCCGGCGACGAGCGCCGGCGCAATTTTTGCCGCGAGCTGGTTGATCGGCCAGTTCCACGGCGTGATCAGGGCGCAGACTCCCACAGGCTCTCTCACGACGTTTGCCGAGCTGCCCGTCTTCGCCTCCCAGTCGAGTTCGAGCGCCGCCTCGATCGTGGCCTGGATGTGTCCCGGGCCGCAGGCCGCTTGCGAATCCTTCGAAAGGTCATGGGGAGCGCCCATCTCGGTCGTGATCGCTGCCACCATTTCTTCGTAGCGGCGCTCGAGATTCGCCTGAACGCGCCGCAGGTGTTCGATGCGCTCGGGGAGTGATGTGGCCGAGTAGGCCGGGAAGGCATCGCGTGCCGCGCGCACCGCACGATCGACGTCCGCGGCCGAACCCATGGAGATCTCGGCAACCGTCTGTTCGGTGGCCGGGTTGATCACGGCGAAGGGCGCGCTCGGTGCGACCGAGGGCGTCCAGCGCCCGGCGATATAATGTTGCAGCTGCTTCACACGTCGTCTCCTCGTTACCGTTAATTCACTCTTACGCCCGTCGCGCGCTCCTGGTCCTGCAGCAGGCGCCGAGCGGAGAGAAAATAATGCAGCGTCGCCCAGAATCCTACCGGCACTAGCCACAGCAGCGCCAGCCGCAGCGACGCACCGTTGGCAATGTGATTGGGCGCAAACCGGTCGCTCAGGAAGCCGACCAGCTGCGGCGCCACGATCAGGTTGCCGACGTTCGCAACGAACAGCGTCGCGGCGCAAAACTGTGCCCGCATGCGTGGCTCGCACAGATTGTTCAGGAGGCCGAAGCACGGCCCGATGTAGAAGTAGATCGCGGGGATGAACACCCAGAACAACGCGGATGCAAGTGCGAGCGAGTGCGTCCAATAGATGACAAACGAGACGATCGTCGCGATGCCGATCCCCGTACCCATGAGCCACACGATGCGGCGCGGGTCTGCCATCGACGGGCGGCCGAGCAGCCAGCCGGTGAGCAGCGTCGCTGCGCCGCCGCCGATCAGGTGGATCGGGCCGGTGATCGCGCCTGCCTGGCCGGGCGATATTCCATAGTTTCGCATCAGGAAGGCCGGGGTCCACCAGATGAGGCCCCAGCCCCACAGGGCCGTCAGCGCGCTGGCGACCATGACATGCACGGCGGAGCGCTGGGTCCAAAGATAGCGCATCGATTCGACGAGTGACGCGTTGTTCGCGGTACCCGGGGCGTTGTGGTCCATCTGGCCACGGTGTGGCTCTCTGACCGTCAGGAAAACCAGCAGGCCAAAGATGACGCCCGGGACTCCCAGACAGAGAAATACTGTGCGCCAGGTGTAGTGATCCGCGATCGCGCCGGCGATGTCCGAACCGACCCAGGCCCCGATGGGCGCGCCCAGCGAGAAAATGGTCAGGGCCATCGGGCGGCGTGACACCGGGAAATAGTCGGAGAGGATGGAATTCGCCCCGGGCGTGCCGCCGGCCTCTCCGACGCCGACGCCGATGCGCGCGAACAGCAGTTGCCAGTAGTTGCGCGCGAGCCCGCAGAAGGTCGTCATCGCCGACCAGATGATGACCGATGCGGCGATGATGTTGCGGCGATTGCTCCGGTCGATCAGCCAGGAGATGGGGAAACCGAAGGTGACATAGAAGAGGGCGAGCGACACGCCGGTCAGGAAACCGATCCCCGAGTCCGTCAGGTGCAGCTCGAGGCGGATGGGCTCGAGGACCGTGGAGATCACGTACCGGTCGGCGATGCTCAGTGTGTAGACGAGGACGGTGACGATCAGCACGTACCACCGCACGATGATCGAGGTCGCGTTGTCCGAGGTCGCGAGCGGGAGCGAGTTCGCGTTCATGTGCTCGGGTTCCTTAATCTTCGGCATCGGTCGCCAGCGGACCAGGCGTTGCCGCCTTTTCGGCTTGCTGCCGACTCTGATATACCGCTAGCCTCAGCGCTCAACAGTAACATCTCCGGCGGATGTATTCCGCCACCATCAACGGGAAGGGCAGGGCGTGAACAAGACTCGCATCGGGTTTATCGGACTCGGCAACGTGGGCAGCAAGCTCGCTGGCAACCTTTTGAGCCAGGGAGCTGATCTCACCGTGCGCGACCTGAATGAGGAACTCGTGGCTTCATTCGTCGCGAAGGGCGCCCGCAAGGGGGCGTCGCCGCGCGAGATCGCCGAGTCCGTCGATATCGTCATTACGTGCCTGCCTTCGCCGGCGGCATCGGCCGACGTGATGGAGAGTCCCGATGGCATCCTGGCTGGCATCGGTTCGGGGAAGATCTGGCTCGAGATGAGCACGACCGACAGCGCCGAGATCAAGCGGCTGGCGGCCAAGGTCGAGGCCAAGGGGGCGACCGCCATGGATTGTCCGGTGTCGGGCGGCTGTCATCGCGCCGCGACCGGCAACATCTCGATCTTCGCAGGCGGCACGCGCGAGGCCTTCGAGCGGGTGCTGCCGACGCTTTCGATACTCGGGCGCCAGATCCTCCACACCGGCCCGGTTGGTTCCGCCTCCATTCTGAAAGTCATCACCAATTACCTGTGCACCGTGCACCTGGTGGCGCTGGCCGAGGCGCTCACCGTGGCCAAGGTCGTCGGACTCGACTTGAACATGACCTACGACGGCATCCGGATCTCGTCCGGCAATTCGTTCGTGCACGAGACCGAGTCACAGGTCATCCTGAACGGCAGTCGCGATATCAACTTCACGATGGATCTCGTGATCAAGGACGTTGGCCTGTTTGACGCGCTGGCACGCGAACGCCATGTGCCGCTCGAGCTCTCGCCGCTCGTGCTCGACATCTTCAAGGACGGTCAACGGCGGTACGGAGCGCGGGAACTCTCGCCGAACATCATCCGGCGGCTCGAGGACGCCTGCAGCGTCCGTGTCCTGGGCGAAGGTTTTCCGGCCGAGATGGTGGACGACCAGCCGAAAGAGCCGGGATTCGAGGTGGTTCCGAGGGGTCGCGGATCGCAATCCAGAAAGCGGGCATGACGGAGTTCGACTTCATCATCGTGGGCGCCGGTTCGGCCGGCTGCGTGCTCGCGAGCCGCCTGACGGAATCCGGTCGTCATACGGTGCTGCTGCTCGAGGCCGGTGGCTCGGACCGCAGCCCCTGGATCCAGGTCCCGATCGGCTACGGTCGCACGTTCACGCACCCGCGCTACAACTGGAAATACACGACGGAACCCGATCCGGGACTCGGCAACCGTGCCGTGTACTGGCCGCGCGGCAAGGTGCTCGGGGGGTCCGGCTCGATCAACGCGATGGTCTATATCCGCGGCCACCGCGGCGATTTCGACGACTGGTGTGCGGCCGGCAATCCCGGCTGGGCCTATCGCGACGTCCTGCCGTACTTCAAGAAGTCCGAGGACTGTGCCTGGGGCGCTTCCGAGTATCACGGCACCGGCGGGCCCATGCACGTGAGTGATATCACCGGTGACGTGCACGGCCTCTGCAACAATTTTCTCGCGGCCTGCGATCAGGTCGGCATCCCGCGGACGGCCGACTTCAACGGCGCCCACATGGAAGGTGCCGGGATCTGGCCGATGTCGATCCGTGATGGTCGTCGCGTCTCGAGCGCCAACGCGTTTCTGCGCCCGGCGATGGGACGCGCAAACCTGACAGTCGGGCTGCATGCGCATGTTACGTGCGTGCGCCTCGACGGTCGCCGGGCGACCGGAGTGGAGTTCCTGCAAGGCGGCGCCCGGCGCGAGGCGCGCGCGCGCATCGAGGTCATCCTCTCCGCGGGATCGATTGGTTCACCGCAACTCCTGCAGCTCTCCGGCATTGGCGACGAATCACTCCTGCGGGGACTCGGCATCCCGGTCGTTGCGCACGCGCCGGCGGTCGGCCAGGGACTGCAGGACCACATCGCCGTCTCTTACTACTACAAATCCCGGGTTCCCACGCTCAACGACGTGCTTTACCCGCTGACCGGAAAGATCAAGGCCGCCATCCACTACGCGCTGCGGCGGCGCGGCCCGCTGTCGATGAGCGTGAACCAGGCAGGTGCCTTCGCGCGCAGTCGGCCGGGGCTGGAGCGGCCGAACATGCATCTCTACTTCAACCCGCTGAGCTACTCCACAGCCACGGGCACGAAGCGCCGCTTGATGAACCCCGATCCGTATCCCGCGTTCCTGATGTCGTTCAATACCTGCCGGCCCACGAGCCGCGGATCGATCAATATCGTTTCGCCCGATCCGCTCGCGCGGCCGGCCATTCATTCGAACTCGCTGGCGACCCCCGAAGACCTGCGCGACGTGTTCGAGGGGGCGCAGCTGCTGCGCCGCATCGCGGGTGCCGCGCCACTGGCCGAGGTCATCGAGAAAGAACTGCAACCAGGCTCGCAGGTGCAGTCGGCGCCGGAGCTGCTGGAGGATTTTCGGCAGCGCGCAGGCACCGTGTATCACGCCTGCGGGACTTGCGGAATGGGCCCGGACGCCCGGACCGCGGTCGTGGATCACCGGTTGCAGGTGTATGGCACCGCCGGCTTGCGCGTGGTGGATGCGTCTGTTTTCCCGACCGTGACCACGGGCAACACCAATGCGGCGACGGTCATGGTTGCGGAGAAGGCCGCGGACCTGATCCTGCGGGGTTAGCGGGCGCCGATCCGGGTCGCGGGCCGTGGCTTGTCAGAATGCGACGACCTGAAGCGAAACCTGGGGCCCCGGCGGGGCGTCGGTCGGTGCGGACACGGCGTGGCCCCCCGGTCAGTCGAGAGACATGCGCCCAGAGAATTAAGGCATTTGACGAGAATCGCCGATCTGCGCGTCGAGGCTCTCCGGCGCGGCCTCACAGGCGGGCTGTAATGTCGCATCGTGACAAGCGCAGGTCGCCCAGGTGCTACTGGATGAACGACCAAGACCGTACGATGCCGCAGACTTCGATTCGCGCCCTGAGTCGAGCGCCCGGCTCGGCCACACCGCAGGAGCATGCCCGATGAGTGACGGCCCGGCCGAGACCTTCGATCTCAACAGCCTCAACGATCAGGAACTGACGGAGCAGGTACACGACGATCTGTACAACGGGCTCAAGGACGAGGTCGTGCAGGCCACGAATATCTTCCTCGGGCGCGGCTGGGCGGCGGACAAGGTTTTGAACGACGCGCTGGTCGAGGGGATGCGCATCGTCGGTATCGATTTCCGGGACGGCATCCTCTTCGTGCCCGAAGTGCTGCTCGCTGCCAACGCAATGAAGGCGGGCATGGAGTTGCTCAGGCCACTGCTCGCCGAGACCGGGGTCGAACCGATCGGCAAGGTCGTGATCGGCACCGTAAAGGGCGACATTCACGACATCGGGAAGAACTTGGTGTCGATGATGCTCGAGGGTGCGGGGTTCGAGGTCATCAACCTCGGAATCAATAACCCGGTCGAAAAGTACCTGGCGGCGCTCGAAGAGCACAAGCCGGATATTCTCGGTATGTCCGCGCTGCTCACGACGACGATGCCCTATATGAAAGTCGTCATCGACGAGCTGAAGCAGAAGGGGCTGCGGGACAAGTACATCGTGCTCGTTGGAGGCGCGCCGCTCAACGAGGAATTCGCCAAGGCGATCGGCGCCGATGCCTACTGTCGCGATGCCGCCATCGCGGTCGAGACTGCCAAGAAGCTGATTGCGGCACGCCGCGCCGCCCGGCACTGAGTTGCGGGTCGCGGCGATGGATGCTGCCCGCCCGGTCCTCGTCATCGCGTGCGGAGCCCTCGCGCACGAAATTGTCGCGCTGCAGAAATTGAACGACTGGTCGGCGCTCGAGGTGCAGTGCCTGCCGCCGGAATTGCACAATCGTCCCGAGCGCATTCCCGGTGCCGTACAGGCCGCCATCGCCGCCGCGCGCGGCCGTTATGCGCGCATCTTCGTCGCCTACGCCGACTGCGGTACGGGTGGGCGTCTCGACGCGGTGCTGCGGGCCGAAGGCGTCGAGCGGATTCCGGGAGCGCACTGCTATGAGTTCTACGCCACGCCGGACACGTTCGCCGAATTCAGCGCAGCCGAGCCGGGCACGTTCTATCTCACCGATTTCCTGGCACGCCATTTCGATCGTCTGGTCATCGAGGGACTTGGCCTCGATCGTCACCCGGAACTCGCCGTCGAGTACTTCGGCAACTATCGCAAGCTCGTGTACCTGGCACAGTCGCCAAGCGCGGTACTCGGCGAGGCGGCGCGGGCTGCTGCGCAGCGCCTCGGGCTCGCCTACGAGGAACGCGTGACCGGCTACGGCAACCTGGCGACGAGCCTCGCCGCAGTGGCGACGGTATCGATCGCGGCGATCGGGACGCGGCGGGAGCAGAATGCGTGGCAGCGCTGATCGTTATTTCCTGGCGCGATATCCCTGCGCAGGTGATTGTGAAGCACGGCCGGGAGACCGCGAAGGTGCAATTGTCGCATCGCTTCCAGGAAGCGGTGGATCGCGCCGCGATGCGAGCCGGCAAGGGCGGCTCCGACGCCTATCTGGCCGACTGGAAGCGCAGCGCCCCGCGGCCCTGTGGGCTCGATCTCAAGGGCGAGGCCGAAGCCGAGGCAGCGCGGCTCGAGGCATGCTTCACGGATGAGGATCTCGAGCGGATGATCCGCGCGAAGGGCGTCGACGAGCGGCTTGCGAGCGCGAGCGGTACGCCCAGCGGCGCCGAAGCGGAGACCCACTGATGTACGCCGTGCGTCTCTGGTCGGTGCGGCACGCCCGCGGGCTCGCGCGTTTTTATTCGATGTTCGAGTCGCTCTTCGTGGGTCTCGCGCCATTGTGGAGGACGCTGGGCTACCAGCGTGTCGAGCGCCCGATGGCCGCGGCCGAACGGGTGTTCAAGGGCTTGCTCTTCGATTGCCAGATGTGCGGGGTGTGCGTGCTGAGTTCGACCGGGATGTCCTGCCCGATGAACTGCCCCAAGCAGCTGCGCAACGGGCCGTGCGGTGGCGTGCGCGCCGACGGTAACTGCGAAGTGGAGCCGCAGATGCGCTGCGTCTGGGTCGAAGCATTCCGAGGCGCCGAGCGGGTTCCGGGTGGTCTCCAAGCCATCAAGGTCGTTCAAGCGCCCGTCGATCGCCGTCTTGAGGGCACCTCTTCGTGGCTGCGCGTCGCGCGCGAGAAGAGAACGGGCACCAGATGAATTTCGAGGACGAACCCGTGCCGGGTTACCCGCTACCGATCCTGCCCGGGCATACCTCGCCGGGGCGGCTGGAGCGCGTGCTGCGGGCGGGCGCCTTCGTGGTCACCGCGGAGCTGGCGCCGCCCGACTCAGCCGATCCCGAGGAGGTCTATCGACGCGCGCGCGTCTTCGACGGCTGCGTCGATGCGATCAATGCGACCGACGGGAGCGGTGCGAATTGCCACATGTCGAGCCTGGCGGTCTGCGCGCTGCTGACGCGCGTCGGGTACGCCCCGGTGATGCAGATTTCCTGCCGCGACAGAAATCGCATCTCGATCCAGGGCGACATCCTCGGCGGCGCGGCGATGGGCGTGTGCAACATTCTCTGCCTCACCGGAGACGGCGTGCAGGCGGGCGATCATCCGCAGGCGAAGCCGGTTTTCGATCTCGACGCGATGTCGCTCCTGCAGATTGCGCGGACCTTGCGCGACGATCACCGGTTCGAGAGCGGCCGCAAGATCACATTTGCGCCGCGCGTCCTGCTGGGGGCCGCGGAAAATCCGAATGTGCCGCCGGTCGAGCACCGCGTGTTGCGCCTCGCAAAGAAAATCGCGGCCGGTGCCCAGTTCATCCAGACGCAATACTGCTTCGACGTGCCGCTGCTGCGCGCATTCATGCGCGGCGCGGAAGAGGCTGGACTGCTCGACAAGGTATTCATCATCGTCGGCGTCGGCCCGCTGCGCTCCGCGAAGGCCGCCGAATGGATGCGGGCTCACGTGCCGGGCCTGCACATCCCCGACGCAGTCGTTGCGCGGATGGCGGGCGCGAGCGACCAGTCTCGCGAAGGCCGGAACCTCTGCGTCGAGCTGATTCAGGAAATGCGCACGATCAAGGGAGTGAGCGGCGTGCACGTCATGGCCTACCGCCAGGAAGAGTCCGTCGCCGAAGTCATCGAGCGATCGGGCGTATTGGCGGGGCGCGTACCCTGGCACCCGCAACGTGATCAACCCAGAGATGGAGACAGGAAAGCATCATGACCGATACCGTCATCAGTTCGGCGACGCGCGAAGTCGTCATCGGCTTCGAGCGACCGTTCGTCATCATCGGCGAGCGGATCAATCCGACCGGCCGGAAGATTCTCGCCGCCGAAATGGCCGCAGGCGATTTCAGCCGCGTCGAGGCCGATGCCCGCGCGCAGGTTGAAGCCGGCGCCCACATGCTCGATGTCAATGCAGGCATACCGCTTGCCGACGAGCCGGCGATCCTCGCCAAGGCAATCCAGCTGGTTCAGTCGATTACCGACGTGCCTCTGTCTATCGATTCTTCCATCGTCGCAGCACTCGAGGCGGGGCTCGCCGTGTACCGGGGCAAGCCGCTCGTCAATTCGGTGACGGGTGAAGAGGAGCGGCTCGAGTCGGTCCTGCCGCTGATCAAGAAGTACGGCGCGGCGGTTGTCGCCATCTCGAATGACGAGACGGGCATCTCCGAAAATCCGGATGTGCGTTTCGAGGTAGCGAGAAAGATCGTGCATCGCGCACTCGATCACGGCATCAAGGCGTGCGACGTGGTGGTCGATCCGCTCGTGATGCCGATCGGCGCGATCAACGGGGCAGGCGTACAGGTGATGCGGCTCGTGCGCCGGCTGCGGGATGAATTGAAGGTCAACACGACCTGCGGCGCTTCGAACGTGAGTTTCGGCCTGCCGAGCCGCGACGGAATCAACAGCGCGTTCCTGACGATGGCGATCGCTTCAGGGCTCACTTCGGCGATTACCAATCCGCTGCATGGCGACGTGCTCAAGGCGTGCATGGGGGCGGACGTCATGATGGGCCACGATCCGGATTGCGCGCGCTGGATTCGCCGGTTTCGCGAAGCTCCACCGGCCGCCGTTGCCGGGGCGCCGGGCGAGACACCGCGCGGCCGTCGCGAAGGTGGACACCGGCGCCGGCCGTCGACGGCTGGCTGAGAGACCTCTTGAGCCGCCAGGACCCGCTCGTCGTATTCACGCCGTCCGGAAAACGCGGGCGGTTTCCGATCGGTACGCCGCTCCTGACGGCTGCGCGCACCCTTGGGGTTGACATCGACTCCGTGTGCGGTGGCCGTGCGCTCTGCGGGCGCTGTCAGGTCCTGGTCGCCGAAGGCGAGTTCGCAAAGCATGGCGTGCGCTCACGGGCGGCGAGTCTCTCGCCGGTCTCGGAGCCCGAGCAGCGCTACGGGACAAAGCACGTGTTCGCGGCCGGCCGGCGCCTCTCCTGTCAGGCGCGGGTCGAGGCAGACGTCGTGATCGACGTGCCCTCGACGAGTCAGGTGCACAAACAGGTCGTCCGCAAGGCCGCCGAAGCACGCGACATCGAGCTGTACCCGCTCGTGCGTCTGCACTATGTCGAGGTCGCGGAACCCGACATGCACGATCCGTCGGGCGACCTGAAGCGCCTGGAGGATGCGCTCGCGCGAGAGTGGCAGCTGACGGATCTCGAGTGCGATCTGTCCGTGCTGCAGCAGTTGCAGACGCGGCTCCGTGCCGGCGCCTGGAAAGTGACGGTCGCCGTGCACGATGGCTCGCGCATCATCGCCGTCTGGCCGGGTTTTCACGACGCGGCATTCGGGCTCGCAGTCGACGTAGGTTCGACGACCATCGCGGCGCACCTGTGTGATCTGACTAACGGCGAAGTCGTGGCTTCCTCGGGGACGATGAATCCGCAGATCCGCTTCGGTGAGGATCTGATGAGCCGCGTGTCCTACGCCATGATGAATCCAGGTGGCGCGGCGCAGATGACCGCGGTCGTGCGGCAGGCGCTGAGCGATCTCGCGGCCGAAGTGTCGCACTCGGCCGGCGTCGAACCCGAGTCGATTCTCGAAGCGACGCTCGTCGGCAATCCGATCATGCACCACCTCGTGCTGGGCATCGATCCGGTCGAACTCGGCGGAGCGCCGTTTGCGCTCGCATTGGATCGCGCCTTGACCGTCACGGCCGCCGAGATCGGCGTTTCACTGCACCCGAATGCGCGGATCTACGCGTTGCCGTGCATCGCGGGACATGTGGGTGCCGATGCAGCGGGGATAATTCTCGCCGAGCGGCCGGATCAGTCGGACGAGATCACGCTGCTCGTGGACGTCGGCACGAACGCCGAAATCGTGCTGGGCAGCCGGGCCCGGCTGGTCGCCTGTTCGAGCCCGACCGGCCCCGCATTCGAGGGCGCGCAGATCAGTTGCGGGCAGAGAGCCGCGCCGGGAGCGATCGAGCGCGTGCGGATCGATCGCGGCACGCTCGAGCCGCGCTTCAAGGTGATCGGCAGCGATCTGTGGTCCGATGACCCGGCATTCGCGGGCGCGGTCAAGGCGAGCGGCGTCACGGGCGTCTGCGGGTCGGGAATCATCGAGATCATCGCGGAGCTGTTCCTCTCGGGCATCATCACGCAGGACGGCGTCATCGACGGGTCGTTCGCTTCCCGCACGCCACGTGTCATTGAACACGGCCGCACCTTCGCCTATGTGGTGCACGACGGCGCTCAGAGGCTGTGCATCACGCAGAACGACGTGCGCGCAATCCAGCTCGCCAAGGCGGCGCTGTATGCCGGTATCAAGCTGCTCATGGAGCGGCTCGGCGTCGAGAAAGTCGATCGCATCCGGCTCGCCGGGGCGTTTGGTAGTCACATCGACGTGATGTACGCGACGGTGCTCGGCATGATCCCGGACTGCGATCTTTCGCGGGTTGCTTCGGCGGGTAATGCGGCAGGCACCGGCGCGCGCATTGCGTTACTCGATTCGCGTTCCCAATCGATCATCGAGAGACTGGTGCGCGAGGTCGAGAAAATCGAGACGGCGATCGAGCCACGCTTTCAGGAGCACTTCGTCGAGGCCATGGCGATTCCGCACAAGACGGCGGATTACGCGAATCTGCGCAAGGTCGTTCACCTGCCGACGCCTAGGGCACCGACGACGCCCGGCGATGCGCGCGAGCGTCGCGGCCGTCGCCCCAGCAACGCGCGCCCGGCCTGACGCGGCGCGCTGCAGCAGCGGGACTTGCCGCCTTGCGAAGCTCAGACGTTCGAGTCGGGGAAGGAGGCTTTGCGGCGATGCATGTAGTCGAGCAGCGCCTCGTCGATGGCGGGATCGAGCGGCGGCGCCTCGTACTCCGCGAGCTGCTTTTTCCAGAGAGTGTTGGCGCGTCGCGCCATGTCCTGCGCGCCATCGGCTTCCCACTGTTCGACGCTGTTGTTGTCTGCGAGCGGGGAACGATAGAAGGCGGTTTCGAAGTTGGCTTGCGTATGTGCGCAACCGAGAAAATGCTTGCCCGGACCGACTTCGCGGATGGCATCCATGGCCTGTCCATTCGGCGACAGGTCCACGCCGGCGAGCAGCGTGTGCATCATGCCGGCCTGGTCGGCGTCCATGACGAACTTCTCGTAGCCCATCGCCAGTCCACCCTCGAGCCACCCGGCGACGTGCAGCACGAAATTTACCCCGGCAAGGCAGGTCGGGAGCAGCGTCTGGGCCGATTCAAAGGCCGCCTGCGCGTCCGGGATTTTCGAGGCGCACAGACTCCCGCCGGAGCGAAACGGCACGCCGAGCCGGCGCGCCAGTGCCGCCATGATGTACAGCACGAGAGCGGGTTCCGGTGTCCCGAAGGTGGGAGCGCCGGACTGCATGGAGATAGACGAGGCGAAACTGCCGAACACGACCGGCGCACCCGGATTGAGGATCTGCGTGAATGCCATCCCCGCGAGCGCTTCGGCGAGGGTCTGCGCTGCCGTGCCCGCCACCGTCACGGGCGACATCGCGCCCGCGAGAATGAAGGGCGTCACGATGACTGCCTGGTTCGCACGAGCGTAGACCTTTAGGGCGCCGAGCATCGTTGCGTCATAGGTCATCGGTGAATTGACATTGATGAGACTCACCAGCGCCGTCTTCGGCCTGCCGGTCGCCGCGTCCAGGAAGTCGGCACCGAACACGATTTTCGCCATCTCGACGCTGTCGGCCGCGCGCTCGGGCTGGGTGACCGAGCCCATGAAGGCCTTGTCACTGTACTTGATATGGCTGTAGACCATGTCGAAGTGCCGTTTGTTGACGGGCAGGTCGACCGGTTCGCAGATGGTGCCGCCCGAGTGATGGAGCGAATTCGCCAGGTAGGCGAGTTTGACGAAGTTGCGGAAGTCCTCGAGGCGCGCGTAGCGGCGTCCCTCATCGAGGCTGCGAATGAACGGCGATCCATACGCCGGCGCGAACACGGTGTGCCTGCCACCGATGACGACATTGCGCGCGGCGTTGCGCGCATGCTGCACGAACTCGCGCGGGGCGCTCTTCTGCACCAGGGATCGGCACAGTCCGCGCGGAAAGCGCACCAGCTCGCCATCGACCTCAGCGCCGGCCTGTTTCCACAGCTGCAGGGCCTCGGGGTCGCCGCGAAACTCGATGCCGACCTCGGCAAGAATCGTGTCGGCGTTGCGCTCGATGAGCGCGAGGCCCTCGTCGTTCAGGACTTCGTAGCAAGGCAGCGCGCGCGTGATGTACGGAACGAAAGCCGCTGCGCGCGCAGTCCGGGCCGCGCGCTTGGCGTCGCGGCCGCTCGGCCGCGCCCGATGGGGTGCCTGCACCTGCTGCTCGTCCATTTCGGCTCGCTGTCCGCCCCGGAGTTTGTCAGTATCGCACTGACGCCGCGCGGAGCTGATCAATTTGCGGCATTGACTTGCACATGTACGCCATGCCTCGGTTCCCAGCGCAGGCGATCCCGCCGCGCGCGCGCTATTGTGGCGCCCTTCTGCGGAGGTCCGACGCGGATTCGGCGCTAACTCGGGGAGTAATTGTGAAGAGCAATATCGAAATCGCCCAGGCTGCGAAGATGCGGCCCATTCTCCAGCTCGCGAAAGACCGTCTGGGGATTCCCGAGCAGCATCTTGAGCCCTACGGGCGATTCAAGGCCAAAATCTCGCTCGATTACCTCGAGACGCTGAAGGACCGCCCGGACGGCAAGCTCGTGCTGATGACCGCGATCTCGCCGACGCCAGCGGGCGAGGGTAAGACGACCACGACGGTCGGGCTCGGCGATGCGCTCAATCGCATCGGTAAGAAAGCCATGATCTGTCTGCGCGAACCGGCTCTAGGCCCGGTATTCGGCATGAAGGGTGGAGCGGCTGGAGGTGGTTTTGCGCAGGTGGTGCCGATGGAGGACATCAACCTGCACTTTACCGGGGACTTCTCGGCGATCGCCCTCGCCAATAACCTGCTCGCGGCGCTGATCGACAACCACATCTACCATGGCAACGAGCTCGGCTTCGACGTGCGGCGCGTCGCCTGGCGGCGAGTGGTCGACATTAACGATCGTGCGTTGCGCGACATCACCATCGGGCTCGGCGGCACCGCCAACGGTTACCCCCGGCAGGATGGCTTCGATATCGTCGTGGCCTCGGAGGTCATGGCGATCTTCTGCCTGGCGACGAGCCTCGCAGACCTCAAGGAGCGCCTCGGCAAGATCGTGGTCGGATACACGCGCGATCAGAAGCCGATCCTCGCGCGCGATCTGCGGGCCCATGGTGCCATGACCGTGCTGCTGAAGGACGCGATCGCGCCGAATCTGGTGCAGACGCTCGAGAACAATCCGGCGCTGATTCACGGCGGGCCGTTCGGCAACATCGCGCACGGGTGTAACTCCGTCATTGGAACCCGCAGCGCACTCAAGCTCGCCGATTACGTCGTCACGGAGGCGGGCTTTGGCGCGGATCTCGGGGCCGAGAAATTCATCAACATCAAGTGTCGCAAGGCGGGGCTGCGACCGGCGTGTGCCGTCATCGTTGCGACGGTGCGGGCACTGAAATACCACGGCGGGATCGAAGTGGCGGATCTGCCGCACGAGAATCTCGACGCGCTGCGCAAGGGCTTCGTGAACCTCGAGCGCCATATCGACAACGTGCGGGACAATTTCGGACTGCCGTGCGCGGTCGCGATCAACCACCGTGCGGATGATACGGACGCGGAAATCCATGAACTACTCGAACGTGCCACGCATTCCGGGGTGAAGGTCATCACGGCCAGGCACTTCGCGACCGGCGGTGCAGGAGCGGTTGAGCTCGCAAACGAAGTGGTGCGGTTATGCGAGCAGCCAAACTATTTCAAGTTCCTCTATGAGGATTCTCTGCCGCTGTGGGACAAGATGAAGGCGATCGCCACGCGGCTGTATGGTGCAGCGGATATCACCGCAGACGTGAAGGTGCGCGCGAGCATTCGCGCCTTGCAGGAGGGCGGCTACGCGCACTACCCGATCTGCGTCGCCAAGACGCAGTACTCGTTCTCGACGGATCCGAAGCTGCGCGGCGCTCCGTCCGGCCACGTCGTCAATATTCGCGAGGTCCGCCTGGCCGCCGGTGCAGAATTCATCGTGTTGATCTGCGGCGACATCATGACGATGCCGGGGCTGCCGAAGGTGCCGTCTGCCTGTGCGATCGACCTCGACAGCAGCGGCGAGATCGTTGGAATGTTCTGAGGTGCGCCAGTTACAGGCCGAGGTCACTCAATCCCGGGTGATCGTCGGGCCTGCGGCCCAAGGGCCAGTGGTAGCAGCGCTGGTCGGCACGGATGGGCAGGTCGTTGATGCTCGCATAGCGCCGCTGCATGAGACCGTCGGCGTTGAATTGCCAGTTCTCGTTGCCGTAGCTGCGAAACCATTGACCGGAGTCGTCATGCCATTCATAGGCGAAGCGCACGGCGAGGCGAGCGCCCTCCCAGGCCCACAGCTCCTTGACGAGGCGGTAATCGAGTTCGCGCGCCCACTTGCGTTGCAGGAACTCGCGCACCTGTTCGCGACCGACCGGAAACTCCGCCCGGTTGCGCCAGCGCGTATCCTCGGTATAGACCTGCACGACGCGGTCGGGGTCGCGGGAGTTCCAGGCATCTTCCGCCAGCCGTACTTTCTGGCGAGCACTCTCGGCGGTGAAGGGCGGGAGCGGCGGGCGAGCGATGTCCATGGCGACCTTTCTCCGGACGGAGCCCCGGGCGTCGAGGGGAATCATGCCTCAAATGCCCCAGCCGCAGGGCGGGGGCGCGCCGCTCGCGGCGCCGGAAGGCGGCAGGGCTTCGCACGAATACTCTCGCCGCCGGAAATGCGCTAATGTCGCAAATAGACATGCCGGAACTCGACGCAAAACAACTCGAAATCGTGCGGGAAGCGCTGGCTCGACATCAGGGGTTGCCAGGGCCCCTGCTGGAAGTGCTGCATGCGATCCAGGCCGCGGTGGGGCACATTCCGCCGGCGGCCGTTCCGGTGATCGCGGAGAGCCTCAACCTGTCGCGCGCCGAGGTTCATGGCGTCATCAGCTTCTATCATTATTTCCGCGATCGCCCTGCGGGCAAGCACCTGGTGCAGGTCTGCCGGGCAGAGGCGTGCCAGTCGATGGCAGCCAATTCACTCGCGGATCATGCACGGCGAAAGTGTGCGACGGATTTTCATGGCACGAGCGCTGACGGCAGATTCTCGCTCGAGGCCGTGTACTGCTTCGGCAATTGTGCGTGCGCACCTGCCGTAATGGTCGATGGTGAGCTCCACGGGCGCGTCACCCCACAGCGCTTCGACGAACTGCTCGCCGCGGCGGTGCACCGGTCATGAAGACCACGATCTACCTGTCTCGGGATGCGAGTGCGGTCTCGGTCGGCGCGGACCGCGTCGCAGCCGCCGTCAGGGAGGCGGCGCGCTCAGGGGGGATCGACCTGAGACTGGTGCGCAGCGGCTCGCGCGGTCTCATGTGGCTCGAGCCGCTCCTCGAGGTAGTGGCGCCCGAGGGGGGGAGGATTGCCTACGGACCGGTGACTCCCGCGGACGTGCCGCGATTGTTCGCAGCCGGACTGCTGCGGGGCGCTACGCATGATCTGCGCCTCGGCGACATCGAGCAACATCCGTACTTCGCGACCCAGCAACGCCTCACGTTCGCGCGTGTCGGCTTGATCGATCCGTTGTCGATCGAGGATTACGTGCAGCACGCAGGCTACCAGGGACTGCGCCGAGCGCTTGCGATGAGTTCCGCCGACATCGTCAAGGCGGTGACCGATTCCGGCTTGCGCGGCCGCGGCGGCGCGGCGTTTCCGACCGGCACCAAATGGCAGACGGTTCTCGATCAGACCGCGCAGCCGAAATACATCGCGTGCAACGCCGATGAAGGCGACTCCGGCACGTTTGCCGACCGCATGTTGATGGAAGGCGACCCCTTCACGGTGATCGAGGGCATGACGATCGCCGGTCTGGCCGTCGGTGCGACTCAGGGGTACATCTATATAAGAGTCGAATACCCGGCAGCGATTCGCGCCATGCGCGAGGCGATCAGGATCGCCTATACCGCGAGATATCTCGGCCGCGACATTCAAGGCAGCGGCCGTCAGTTCGAACTCGAGGTGCGCGCTGGCGCTGGCGCTTACATTTGCGGTGAAGAGACCTCGATGCTCGAGAGCCTCGAAGGCCGGCGCGGCGAGGTGCGCGTGCGGCCGCCGCTGCCGGCCGTGCAGGGACTCTATGGCAAGCCCACGGTGGTCAACAATGTCGTTTCGCTCGCGAGCGTGCCGATCATTCTTGCGAAGGGCGCGGAGTATTACCGCGACTTCGGCATGGGTCGCTCGCGCGGCACCCTGCCGATCCAGCTCGCCGGCAATCTCAAGCACTGCGGTCTCGTCGAGCGCGCGTTCGGCGTAACGTTGCGCGAATTGTTGTATGACTATGGCGGAGGTTCGGCGACGGGTCGGCCCATTCGTGCTGTGCAGGTGGGCGGGCCACTCGGCGCGTACATTCCCGAGTCGCAGTTCGATACGCCGCTCGACTACGAGGCGCTCGCGGGGATCGGCGCGATGCTTGGACATGGTGGCATCGTTGCGTTCGACGATTCGGTCGACATGGCGCGGATGGCGCGGTACGCGATGGAATTCTGCGCGATCGAGTCCTGCGGCAAGTGCGCTCCGTGCCGCATCGGATCGACACGTGGTGTCGAGGTGATCGACCGCATTATCGGGGGCATCGAGCGCGAGCGAAATCTCGCCTTGTTGAACGATCTGTGCGAGACGATGCTGCAGGGGTCACTCTGTGGGCTCGGCGGCATGACGCCTTTCCCCGTGCAGAGCGCGCTCAAGCATTTTTCCCAGGATTTCATGCGACCGAGGTCGTAATCGATGTACTCGATTGACTACCACGATGCCGGCACGCCGCTCGCGCGCGGCGAGCAGTCCGTGTCTGTGGAAATCGATGGACAGGCGGTGCGCGTTCCCGCCGGCACCTCGATCATGCGGGCTGCAGTCGCCGCGCGCGTGAGCGTGCCGAAACTCTGCGCCACGGACTCGCTCAAGGCGTTCGGATCCTGTCGGCTATGCCTGGTCGAGATCGAAGGGCGGCGCGGCTATCCGGCCTCGTGCACCACGCAGGTGGCCGAGGGCATGAAGATCCGCACGCAGAGTGACAAGCTTGCCGAGCTGCGGCGCGGCGTGATGGAACTCTATATCTCGGATCATCCGCTCGATTGCATCACTTGTCCGGCGAATGGTCACTGCGAATTGCAGGACATGGCCAAAGTGTGCGGCGTCACCGAGACCCGTTACGGGCTCGCGGGCGAGCGGCACGCCGGGCTCGATCTCGATACGAGCAATCCCTATTTCACCTTCGATCCGAATATGTGCATCGCCTGCTCGCGCTGCGTGCGTGCCTGCGACGAGACGCAGGGAACGTTCGCGCTGACGATCGCCGGCCGCGGCTTCGAGTCGCGCGTGTCGGCGAGCCAGGAACAGCCGTTCATAGATTCGGAATGTGTGTCGTGCGGTGCGTGTGTCGAGGCTTGCCCGACGGCGGCGCTGACGGAGAAGTCGCTGGCGACGCTTGGCCAGCCGTCGCGTGCCGTCACGACGACCTGCGCCTACTGTGGGGTGGGGTGCTCATTCAAGGCGGAGGTCAAGGACGGTCCGAACGGCACGGAAGTGGTGCGCATGGCGCCGAACCGCGACGGTCATGCCAATCACGGTCATGCCTGTGTCAAGGGGCGCTTTGCGTTCGGCTACGCCACGCATGCGGATCGCATCACGCAGCCCATGGTGCGCGCCCGTATCAGTGATCCGTGGCGGGAGGTTTCCTGGGACGAGGCCATCGGCCATGCGGCACGCGAGTTCAAGCGCATCCAGAAGCAATACGGCAAGTACGCGGTGGGGGGCATTACCTCATCGCGCTGCACAAACGAGGAAACGTTCCTCGTGCAGAAGCTGGTCCGTGCCGCATTCGGCAACAACAATGTCGATACCTGCGCCCGGGTCTGCCATTCCCCGACCGGTTACGGCCTGAAGCACACGCTCGGCGAGTCGGCCGGCACCCAGGAGTTCGACTCGGTCATGCAGGCTGACGTCATCATGATCATCGGCGCCAATCCGACCGAAGGCCACCCGGTGTTCGCCTCGCAGATGAAGCGCCGCCTGCGCCAGGGCGCGAAGCTCATCGTCGTCGATCCGCGGGTCATCGGCATGGTTCGCACGCCGCATGTTCAGGCGGACTATCACCTGCAGCTCAAGCCTGGGACCAACGTCGCCGTCATCAACGCGCTTGCGCATGTGGTGGTGACCGAGGGTCTCGCCAAGGACGAGTACGTCGCCGGGCGGTGCGAGCCGGATTCCTACCGCAAATGGAAGTCCTTCATTGCCGATCCGAAGAACTCGCCCGAGGCGACAGAGTTGGCGACTGGCGTGCCGGCTGCCCTGGTACGCGGCGCCGCCCGCCTTTATGCGAGCGGCGGCAACGGGGCGATCTACTACGGGCTGGGGGTGACCGAACACAGCCAGGGAAGCACGATGGTGATGGGCATCGCGAACCTCGCCATGGCAACCGGCAATCTGGGGCGTGCGGGCGTCGGCGTGAGCCCGCTGCGCGGCCAGAACAACGTGCAGGGATCCTGCGACATGGGTTCCTTCCCGCATGAATTCAGCGGCTATCGCCATGTGTCGGACGGCGCGGTGCGATCGATGTTCGAGTCGGCCTGGGGCGTGCAACTCGAAGCCGAACCCGGGCTCCGTATCCCCAATATGTTCGATGCCGCGCTCGATGGCAGCTTCCGCGGCATGTACATCCAGGGCGAGGACCTCGCGCAGTCCGATCCGAACACGCACCACGTCGTCGCGGCGCTCTCCGCGCTCGAGTGCCTGGTGATTCAGGACCTGTTCCTTAATGAGACCGCGAAATACGCCCACGTCTTCCTGCCCGGTTCATCGTTCCTCGAGAAGGACGGCACGTTCACGAACGCCGAACGACGAATCTCGCGGGTGAGAAAAGTGATGGCGCCGCGCGGGGGCCTGCAGGACTGGGAAGCCACGATGCGACTGTCCAACGCGCTCGGCTATCCGATGCACTACTCGCATCCGTCCGAGATCATGGCGGAAATCGCGGCGCTGACGCCGACCTTCACGGGCGTCAGCTACGAGAAGCTCGATCGGCTGGGCAGCATTCAGTGGCCGTGCAATGCCCAGGCGCCGGAGGGAACGCCGACGATGCACGTATCGCAATTCGTGCGAGGCAAGGGCAGGTTCTACATCACGGAATACGTGCCTACGGATGAACGCACCTCGAGCCGCTTCCCGCTGATCCTCACTACGGGGCGGGTGCTCTCGCAGTACAACGTCGGCGCGCAGACGCGGCGCACGGAGAACATGCGCTGGCACTCCGAGGACCGCCTCGAGATCCATCCGCACGATGCCGAAGTGCGGGGCGTCAGGGAAAGCGACTGGGTTGGCATCGCGAGCCGCGCGGGAGAGACCGTCATGCGCGCGACCATCACGGAGCGCGTGCAACCGGGCGTCGTCTACACGACGTTTCACTTTCCGGAATCCGGAGCCAACGTCGTGACCACGGAGAATTCCGACTGGGCGACGAACTGCCCGGAATACAAGGTAACGGCCGTCCAGGTCGTGCGCGTGAGCCAGCCCGCGGAGTGGCGCAAACGGCTCGGCGAACAGCGCGCTTCGCGCGCGACAGGTACGGCCACCGGCGATGTCCGCACTGTCTGACAGAACCTCCATCGCCGGCATTGGCGGCAGCAACGGCGCTGCAGGACTCGCGCCGATTCGCACCGTCGGCGTTCAGCGCTGGGATGCCCACGGAACGGTCGCGACCACTGATCAGGTGGCCGAGGAAGCGCCGATCGCGCTTATCTTCCATAGCGTGCCGCATGTGGTCATGCTGGCCACGCCGGCCGATCTCGAAGACTTCGCGATCGGGTTCACCTTGAGCGAGGCGCTGGTCGCGGAGGCGAGTGAGATCCGCGGGGTCGAGGTCGAGACCGGGCCGCAGGCGATCGACGTGCGCATCACGATCGCCTCGGAACGCTTCGCGGCTCTGCTGCAGCAGCGGCGGAATCTGCTCGGCCGCACCGGCTGCGGCCTGTGTGGCGCGGAGACGCTGGAGCAAGCCGTGCGAGTGCCGCGGCAACTCGCAGGCGGCGTCAAAGTGAGCGTCGAGGAGCTGCACCGCGCGCTCGCGGAACTCAGCTCCCGCCAGCCGCTCAACCAGCGCGCGGGCAGCGTTCATGCGGCGGCCTGGGCCGTCCCCGGACGCGGCGTTCAGTACGTTCGCGAGGACGTTGGCCGGCACAACGCGCTCGACAAGCTGATCGGCGCGCTGGTCCGGGACAAGGTGGATCGCAGCACAGGTTTCGCGATCATAACCAGTCGCGCGAGCTATGAGATGGTGCTGAAGTCGGCGACGGTCGGTATCACGTTTCTGGCGGCTGTCTCCGCGCCCACTGCCTTCGCAATACGGGTCGCGGAACAGGCGGGCCTGACGCTGGTCGGTTTCGCGCGCGCCGACCAGCACGTCGTCTACGCACATGGCGCGCGACTGTTGGCGTGAGGCACCGCGATGAACGTTGAACATCTCGTCAAGATGGCGAACGACATCGCGGCTTTCTTTCAGGCTGAGTCCTCGCCGGCGCAGGCACCTCAGGATGTTGCCAGTCACCTGAAACGATTCTGGGATCCGCGCATGCGGCGCGAGATCCTTGCGCATCTTGACGGTGGCGGCGCGGGCCTCTCCGGTCTTGCCCGCCGGGCCGTGGAGCTGCTCGCAGCCGGGACGAAAGCGGAACGAGGCCGGACAGTCACCCGATGAGTCAGGCGGTCATTCTCGACGGCAAAGCGGTTGCAGCTCGCGAGCGCGCGAAGGTGGCCGATCGCGCGCGCGCGTTCGCGGCGCAGGCCGGGCGCCCACCGGTGCTCGCCGTGGTGATGGTCGGGAATAATCCTGCCTCGGCCGTCTACGTGCGAAACAAGAAGCAGGCTTGCCGCGAGGCCGGTATCGAGTCGCAGTCGTTTGACCTGCCGGGCATCATCGGGCGCGAGGAGCTGCGGACGGTCATCACGCGACTGAACGACGATTCGCGTGTCGACGGCATACTCGTGCAGTTGCCCTTGCCGGCCGGGCTCGACGCCAACGAAATCATGGATACGGTCGATCCGGCGAAGGACGTCGATGGCTTTCATCCGATCAACACCGGGTTGCTGGCGCAGAAGCGGCCACGGCTGCGCCCCTGCACGCCACGCGGCGTGATGGTCCTCGCGCTCGAATACGGATTCAAGTTGCGGGGCATGCGGGCGACGGTCGTTGGGGCCTCGAACATCGTCGGGCGGCCGATGGCGCTCGAGCTGATGCTGGCCGGCGCGACCGTGACCGTCTGTCACACAGGAACCCGCGATCCGGCGGCGGAAGTCGCGCGCGCGGATCTCGTTGTGGCCGCTGTCGGCAAGCCGAATTTCGTCGCGGGCTCCTGGATTCGCGAAGGCGCAGCGGTATTCGACGTCGGCATCAACCGGGGCGCGGACGGCAAACTAGTCGGGGATGTCGAATATGCCGCGGCCGCGGAGCGTGCCGGCTGGATCACGCCTGTCCCGGGCGGTATCGGTCCGATGACGATTGCGATGCTGCTGGCGAACACCGTCGACGCGGCCGTAGCGCGCCGCGGCGCGAGCTAGGCCGTTCGCTGCCCGTCCCCGCGGTGCCGGCCCAGCGCGGCGACGATCTCCTCGGTTCCACAGACACCGGCGAACCGCCGGTCCGCCACGACCAGCACCGGCTGCTGCGTGGCATTGCGCAGCTCGATGATCGCCTGCAGCGAATGTCCCGGCGGAACGGTGGCGATCGCTGTGGAATTGTCCCCGACCGTCAGCTGCTCCGGCCCAACGAGGCTGAGCGAGCGGTCGCCGACAATCGCGCCGGTGATCTGCCCGGTCGCATCGACGGCGATGCGTAGGCGCCGTTCCGCATCGAGCCAGTAACCGGATCCAGTGCGCCCGCAGCTCGCGGCCGGCCGCATCACCATCTCTCCCGTGAGCATAGTCAGCGGGTTCATGTGTCGCACGAACGCCGCCACGTAATCGCTGGCAGGGCGGGTCACGATGTCTCGCGGACTGCCCGTCTGGATGATGCGGCCGCCATCGAGAATGGAGATCTGGTTGCCGAGCCGCAGCGCTTCATCCAGGTCGTGCGTGACGAACAGTATTGTTTTTCTTACCCGCGCCTGCAGCGCGAGCAGCTCGTCCTGGAGCCGGGTGCGAATCAACGGATCGAGCGCCGAGAACGGTTCGTCCATGAGCAGGATATCCGCATCGGTCGCGAAAGCCCGCGCGAGACCGACCCGCTGCTGCATGCCCCCCGACAACTCGCCGACCGACCGATCGGCCCAGTCCGTGAGACCGACGAGTTCGAGTTTCTCGGCGACCAACTCGGCCCGGCGGGTGGGGCCCTCGCCGCGCAACTCAAGTCCCAGGCCCACGTTGTCGCGCACGCTGCGCCAGGGCAGCAGGCCGAATTGCTGGAAGACCATGGCGATCCGCTGACGACGAACGCGCCGCAATGTGCTCTCGCTGCAGTTCGCCACGTCGACGACCGCATCCCCGTCACTCAAGAGGACCTGACCACTCGTGACGCGATTCAGACCGTTGGCTGCGCGCAGCAGCGTGGACTTGCCGGATCCGGACAGGCCCATCAGCACGCAGATCTGGCCGCTTTCGACCCGCAGG
>JBAVOB010000312.1:0-4546 GCA_049691655.1 Steroidobacteraceae bacterium
GAACTGTTTCGGCGCGCGGCACGGCTCTGCGAGGAGCCGACGGCTACGGCCGCTTGACGGGCGGCTCGACCGGGGCGCGACCGAGGTCGCCGTCCGCACGCGCCGCCAGATAAGCGGTAATCGCGAACGCCGCGACCGACTGGTTCAAGGCCTGCGGTTCGACCTTATCGAGCGTGTCGTTCGCGGTGTGGTGGAAGTCGAAGTAGCGAGTCGCATCGAGCTGCGGAGCAATGACCGGGACGCCCCCCGCCGACAGGACCGTCAGGTCCGATCCGCCCTTGGCATCGTTGGTGCCGCGCGCGACACCGAGCGGCGCCAGCGCGCGCGCGACCTCGGCGACGAATGGGAGCGACGCGGCGCTCACATGACTGCTGAGCTGCCATACCGGTCCTGAGCCGAGATCCGCTTCCATGGCGATCGCGTGCCGGGCCAGCGCGTCGCCTTCGCGCTGCGCGTAGGTGTTCGAGCCCGATAGCCCGAGCTCCTCGTTCGCGAACAGCACGACCCGAACGGTGCGCCGCGGACGCGGCTCGATGTCGCGCAGCAGGTGCGCGGCGGCGATCACGATGGCGACGCCGGCCCCATCATCGATCGCGCCAACGCCGGGGTCCCAGGAATCGAGATGCGCGCCGAGCAGTACGATCTCGCCCGCGCGATCGGTGCCGGGGATCTCGGCGATCACATTGGCGGAGCGCGTCTGCGGCAGGTCGCGCGCGGTGATCTTCAGCTCGAGTTCGCAGCCGGAATCGAGGTGCAGCGCGCGCTCGAGCAGATCCGCATCGGGATTCGAGATGGCCGCAGCCGGAATCCGCGGCGCGGCGATGTTGTAGACCATGGCGCCGGTGTGTGGCAGGCGGTTGTTATCCGTGCCGATCGAACGGATCACGATTGCCGCCGCGCCGAGGGCGGCAGCCGCGCTCGCTCCGCCGGCGCGCACCTGCACAGCGTGCCCGTAGCCGGTCCCGTCGCGCGTGCGGTCGGTGTGCTGGGTGAAGAACACGATCTTGCCGGCGACGACGCCGGGCGGCAGCGCCTTGAGGGCCGCGAGGTCCGTCACCGGCACCACGCGCGCCCGAATGCCCTCATCGGGCGTGCCGATGCTGCCGCCGAGCGCGAGCGTCGCGAAAGACTGCTGGAACGGCGCGATGATCGTCAGGCTTGCCGTGCCGCGATTCCAGCGCGGAACGATGACCTCCATGCGGCGCACGTTCGCAAATTCAAGCCGCATGAGATTGCGCTCCGCCCAGTCGACCGCGGCACGATCGCCCGGCGAGCCGGCGAGGCGCGGCCCGACTTCGGTCGTGAGCGACTCGACGAGGGCGTATGCCTGGTTGTGAGCGAGTGCCCGATCGCGCAGGGCGCGAGCAGCATCGAGATCCTGGCGCGACAACCAGGAAGGTTGCGCGCCAAACGACTCCGCGCAGAGGCCGAGGCAGGCGAGGACCAGCGCGGGTTTCATCCGCCCCATTCTATCGATATCTTTACGCCACGGTCGGCTCGCGCGAGCGGGGGCGCGCCCGCCCGGACTTGCGTATAATGAATCGCTTGCTTTTGGTGGGTCCGGACGGGTGCGGTGCCCGTGGACTGCCGTTTCACCCTGCTCGCGATTTCTCATGGGCACAGACATCGAGCTCGCCATTCTGTTCGCCGACGTCGTCGGATCGACGCGTCTGTACGAGGCGATGGGCGATCTGCGCGCGCGGGAGATGGTGACCGTCTGCATCGACGTGATGCGCACCGCGACCGAACAGTGCCGTGGCACGGTCATCAAGACCATGGGCGATGAAGTGATGGCCACGTTCCCGAGTGCGGACGATGCGCTGAACGCGGCGGCCCAGATGCAGCGCCAGATCACCATGCACTCGCAGCTGCGTTCGCAAGGTACCCCGATCGCGATTCGCATCGGTTGTCATTTCGGCCCCGTCGTGCTCGAAGCCCGCGACGTGTTCGGCGCGACGGTGCACACGGCGAACCGCATGACGAGCCAGGCCAAGGCCGGCCAGATCGTCACGACCGCCAGCACGGTCGAACGGCTGTCGCCGGAGTGGCGTGCCGCGGTGCGCCAGATTGACGTCGCCACGATGCGTGGCGCGAGCAGCGAAGTCACGCTGTTCGAGGTGCTGTGGCAGACCGAAGACGTCACCAGCATGCTGCCGGAGATCGCGGCTGGCCGGCTCGAGCCGCGCAAGAGCGTGCGGCTGCGCCTGATGTTCCAGGACAAGGAAGTGGTGCTCGATGAGCACAAGGCGAACGCGACGCTTGGGCGCGCCGACGACAACGACGTAGTCATCAAGGGCAACCTGATCTCGCGTCTGCACGCGCGCATCGAGATCAATCGCAACAAGCTCGTGCTGACCGACCAGAGCACCAACGGTACTTTCGTGCAGAACTCCGACGGCACCGAAGCCTTCGTGCGCCGTGACAGCGTGCAGATCAAGGGCGAGGGCATGATCGGGCTCGGCCGGATGCCCGAAGGCGATTCCGCGCAGTCGATCCGCTTCGTCTGCGAAGAACGCTGATCAGGCGCGCAGCCGCGCTTCCACGCGCTCGATCTCGGCCAGCAGTTCCGCCGGTACCTTCGCGCCGAATTCCTGCAGGTAACTATGCACCGCCGTCATCTCGCGCTGCCAGCTGCCTGCGTCGACCGCGAGCAATTCCTGCAGCGCCGCTGCGCTCAGCTCGAGACCCTGGAGGTTCAGATCCTCGGGACGCGGTAGCCGGCCGATCGCCGTCTCGCGCGCTGCCGCTTTGCCATCGCAGCGATCGAGCATCCAGGCCAGGACGCGCAGGTTCTCGCCGTAGCCCGGCCAGAGGAACTTGCCCGCCGCATCGCGGCGGAACCAGTTCACATGGAACAGGCGCGGCGGGTTACTCAGCTTGCCGCCCATGTCGAACCAGTGGCGCCAGTAGTCGCCGAAGTTGTAGCCGCAGAACGGTTTCATCGCCATCGGGTCGCGGCGGACCACGCCCACTTCGCCGGTGGCGGCCGCAGTGGTTTCCGAGGCGACCGAAGCGCCGACCAGCACGCCATGGTTCCAGTCGCGCGCCTCGTAGACGAGCGGCGCGACTTCGCGACGCCGGCCGCCGAAGAGGATCACATCGATCGGCACGCCGCGCGGATCGTCCGCACTCGGCGAGTAACAGGGATTGCGGTGTGCCGAGACCGTGAAGCGCGAGTTCGGGTGCGCCGCGGGCCCGCTGGCCGGGTCGTAGGGACGGCCCTGCCAGTCGATGACGGGCTGTCCCTCGTCGAGGCCCTCCCACCAGGGTTGGTTGTCCGCCGTCAGCGCAACGTTGGTGAACAATGTGTCGCGGCGGATCATTTCGAACGCGTTGTGGTTGGTCCGGGCATTGGTGCCGGGTACCACACCGAAATAACCCGCTTCCGGGTTGATGGCCCAGAGCCGCCCATCCGGGCCCGGATGCAGCCACGCGATATCGTCGCCGACGGTCCATACCTTCCACCCGGGCATCGAGTCCGGCGGCACCAGCATGGCCAGGTTGGTCTTGCCACAAGCGGAGGGGAACGCCGCGGCCATGTAGCGGGTAAGGCCCTGCGGGCTCTGCAACCCGACGATCATCATATGCTCCGCCAGCCAGCCCTCGCTGCGCGCCTGCCAGCTCGCGATGCGTAACGCGTGGCATTTCTTGCCGAGGAGCGCGTTGCCGCCGTACCCGCTGCCGAAGCTCTCGATCGCGAGCTCCTCGGGGAAATGCATGATGAAGCGGCGCTGCGGATCGAGTTCGCCGGTCGAATGCAGCCCCTTGACGAACTTGCCGTCGCGCGCGATGCGCTCCAGGGCGGCGCGACCCGTGCGGGTCATCAGCCCCATATTGAGGACGACATAGGCGCTGTCGGTGATCTCGACGCCACAGCGCGCGTAGGGCGAGTCGATCGGACCCATGCAATAGGGCACGACATACAGGGTACGTCCACGCATGCAACCGGCGAACAGCTCGCGCATCTTGCGTCGCGCTGCGCCCGGCTCCATCCAGTTGTTGTTAGGCCCTGCGTCTGCCTGCTGCCGCGTACACACGAACGTCAGGTGCTCGACGCGGGCCACATCGGACGGGTGCGAACGCGCCAGATGACAATTCGGAAAATACTGCTCGTTGAGACGGATCAATTCGCGCCGCTGCTCGAGTTCAGTTACCAGCGTGCGGAACTCTTCCGTTGATCCGTCGCACCAGTGCACCCGGTCAGCCTGGGTCAGCTCGCGAACGTCGTGCACCCAGTCGCCGACCGGGCGGCTGAGACCCTCGAGCGGGGGCAGGAGCTGCGGGGCGGTCGCCATGGAGTTCCTTACGCTGTGCCTGCCGGCCCGCGCCGAGCGCGCCGGCCCACTATCAGAGATTATAGCGGTCGCCGACGGCGCTGCGACTGGTAGCCGTTCACACGGCCGCGCCCGCATCCGTCCTGTCCTGCGCCCGGTGGACGCATTTCTGCGGCTCCGCGCCGCGCATCGCGCCTCGACACGCCGCGCCTGCCGCGCTAGGGTCGCCGGCGCCATGCACGATCTCGAGGACATTTTCGCAGCTGACGGGC
>JBAVOB010000313.1:0-1986 GCA_049691655.1 Steroidobacteraceae bacterium
CGGCCGCGCTGCTGCTGCAGCGGGCCTTCAGGGGGCGCGCATTGGTGCGCACGCTCACGCTGCTGCCCTGGATCCTCCCGGGAGTCGTGGTCGGGCTGATCTGGGAGTGGCTCTATCAACCGAACTACGGCGTCATCAACGATCTCTTGATCCGGGCCGGCTGGATGCACGAGCGCGTCGCCTGGCTCTCCTCGCCAGACCTTGCGATGGCGGCGGTGGTCTTCACCAATGTCTGGCGCGGGATTCCTTTCTTCGCGATCATGCTGCTGGCGGGGCTGCAGGCCGTGCCGGACGAGCTTTACGAGGCGGCCCATGTCGATGGCGCTGGCGTGCTGGCCCGTTTCTGGCACATTACCCTGCCGTTGCTGCGGCCGATCATCGTGGTCGCGACCGCGACGCGGATCATCTGGACATTCAACTATGCCGACCTGATTTTCGTCATGACCGGCGGGGGACCTGCCAACGCCACCCAGATCACGTCGACCTACACCCTGCTGCAGGCCTATTCGAGCCTCGACTTCGGTTACGCCGGCGCGCTCTCGGTCGTCCTGCTGCTCGTGATGCTGGCATTCACCGCGCTCTATCTCCGCGTCACCAAGGGCGTCGAGGAAACCGGATGACGCGACGCCACGCCCCGACCGACCTTGCCGAGCGATTGCTGGGCGGCCCGGTGGTCTGGATCGGCCTTACGCTGCTGACCGCCTTTGCGCTCGGGCCGTTCATCTGGATGCTGCTCACCTCGCTGAAGGATCGGCAGGAACTCTACGCGACGCCGCTGCAATATTTGCCGGTGCATCCGACCTTCGAGAATTATATCGACGCGTGGACCTCGCCGGTCACGCCGTTCAGCCGGTTCTTTCTCAACAGCCTGTGGGTCTGTTCGGTCACGATGGTCGCCACCACGGCGGTGTCGGTGCTGGCCGGCTATGCCATCGCCCGCTTTCGTTTCGCAGGGCGCGATGCGCTGCTGCTGATCTTTCTCGCCACCCAGATGTTTCCGAGCGTTCTGCTGATCGCCCCGCTATTGACGCAATGGCGCGCGCTCGGCCTTGTCGATACCTACCAGGCGCTGATCTACTCGAATTTCTCGTTCACGGTGCCGTTCACGGTCTGGATGATGGTCGGCTATTTCTCCTCGATCCCGCGCGACCTCGAGGAAAGCGCGATGATCGACGGCTGCAATCATTTCGGCGCGCTTTGCCGCATCGTGCTGCCGCTCGCAGCCCCCGGCATCGCCGCCACCGCGATTTTCGCCTTCGTCGTCTCCTGGAGCGAACTGCTGTTCGCGATCTCGTTCACGACCGAGACCAGCATGCGCACGCTGTCGGCCGGGCTGCTCTACATGGTCGGGCAGTACGAGGTGCAATGGGGACCGCTGTCGGCCGGCGTGATTTTGAGCACGGTCCCGGTGGCGGTGCTGTTCAGCTTTCTGCAGCGCCATCTGATCCACGGCCTCACCGCCGGCGCGGTCAAGGGCTGAGCCGGTTGAAACGACATCGCGGCCGGCGGGCTAGTTCGTTTGAAGGTGCTGTCGAGTTGATCGCGGCCCGGCATTTGCGGTGATCGCGAATGATGAAACGATCTAGGAAAATATTCCGTGGTGCCCTGGCCGGAATCGAACATTTGTGTAACCATCAGAAATATAGACGTTATTTTTTGAGAGAAGCGTAATCTACTCACAGTTCTACTCACAGTTCTACTCAACCTCTTTACGTTATCTGACGACGCACAATGTAGCGCCAAGAGAAGCATTTGCGACTGAGTCGAAGCGCTCTTGCCGGCCTGAGGCATTCGGTGTGGCAAAAGCTGCTTGACGTCTTGGCCGGAGAATACCCGAGTGAAAGGTTGGCGAATGTTCGCATGCGGTCGTTATGGAGGATGCCCGCTCTACGACTTGGGCGCGAAGGCGCTGAACATCATCGGACAGGCGAAGACAGAAGAACGGCGGGCTGCGAATAACGAGCAGAGTAGAGAATAGCGCCAATG
>JBAVOB010000314.1:0-9772 GCA_049691655.1 Steroidobacteraceae bacterium
TTGCAATCTTGCGCTGGCTGGCGGCCGTGATCAGGGCGCGCACTTTCTGCTGCAGTACCTTGCCGGTCGCGAGGCCCTGCATCAGTGCGCCGTCGATCTTGACGAAATCGAGGGGAATCGCCTCGAGCAACGCTTCGGGCTGGCGGCCCGCGCCGAAGCGCTCGAGCGCGAAGCGCAGGCGGTGGTCGCGCAACAGTTTGCTGAGTGCCGTGACGTGCGTCAGGTAGCTGGCCGCGAGCTCTTCGGTCACCTGGAAACAGATCCGCTCCGGCTGCACACGGTGCGCCGCGATCTGCGACTCGAGCCAGGTCGGCAGCGTCCCGTCGAGGACGCTGTCCTTCGACAGGCGCACGAACAGGCACGCGGGTTGCCGCTGCGCCGCGAGTGCGAGCGCGGCACCGATCACCCAGCGATCGATGTTTTTCAGCAGGTCGTTGCGCTCCGCGGCCGGCATGAATTCCGACGGCAGCACTTCCTTGCCGGCGCGGTCGACCATGCGCACGAGGACGTCGAACATCTGCGGATCGTCGCCGCGCACGCTGGCGATCGGCTGCTGCACCAGCCGGAAACGGTTTTCGATCAACCCCGACTTGATCTGCGCCACCCAGACCTTGTCGTAAGCCTGCACCCGCTGGTCCGTGTCCGCGTGGACGCCCGAGGCGCAGCGGTTGCCGCCCAGACCGCGTGCGCGCCGCAGCGCATCGAGCGCTTCCGCGATTGCAGTATCGGGGTGCGCGCTGCTGTGCGGGACGAGGCTCAGGCCGACGCTGCAGGAGGCGGTCATCGTCCGGTTGGCGACCTTGAACGTGTACTTGCCCACCTTGTCGACGAACTGATCCGCCCAGGCCGCCACGTCATGGGAGTTGCCGCGCTCGAGCAGCGCCAGGAATGTCGTGCCGCCCAGGCGTCCGAGCACGTCCTTGCCCGTGCAATGGTTCTTCAGCAGCGCGGCGAAATCGGCGATCAGCTGCTCGCTCGCCGTCGCGCCGAGCTCGCGCTCGATGAGGGCGAACTTGTCGAGCTTGATGACGGCGATGTAGCGCACGCCGCCGGCGGCGGGTTGCGACAGTTGCCGGCCGAGTGCCTCGAGGAGCGGCGCGCGCTGCAGGAAGCCGGTCGCCGGATCGCGGCGCACGGAGTCGGCAAGGTCGCGCGCCAGCGCCTGTTCATCGCGGGGGCGGGCGCGGACGATCAGCCGCACGCCCGGCTCATTGTCGTGTTCGCCCGCCGCGAGCGCGAATTCCAGCGGCATCTGCGAGCCATCCGCGCGACGCGCGGCGGCCTCGAGCGTCTGCTCGCCCCAGCGGCCCTGCAGGCATGCGGCCAGCGCGCCCTTGAGCGCGGTATGCGACTGCTCGAGGAACAGATCCATCACGGGCTGGCCGACCAGGGCTGTCGCGTCGCTGGCGCCGAAGAGCGCGACCCAGGCCGCGTTCGCCTCGACGACGATGCCCTCCTGGATGTGCGCGATCGCATCGGTCGATTGCTGCAGAACCGATTCGAGCTGGCGCCGGTAGGCACGCGAGGACTGCAGCGTCGCGTTGAGCGCGCGCTCCAGCCGGAAGGACCGCAGCTCGCGCGTGATGACGGCCTGCAGGCGCGCCGGGTGGGCAAGGGAAACGACGTCGCGTGCGCCGAGTTTCATCGCCTCGCTAATCGCCGCCTCGTCGCAGGCATCGGCGAGCAGCAGGAGCGGTACGATCGGGGCGACCTGATCGCGCGTGCGGGCGACGGCCAGCGGCTCGGCGGCATCGCGCGGCATGCACACGAGCAACTCGGGATTGAGCTGGGTGAGCGCATCCGCGAGATCGCGAACCGCGGGGATCCAGGTGCAATGCGTGGTGTGTCCGGCACGTCTGAGAACGGCGTTGACGGCGTCGATCGGATCGCGGACCGGAGCCAGGATGACGATCGGCACGGCGGACGATGCGCTCAACGGACTTCTCCTCACAAGCAGAATCAGTCTAGCAGCAAGTCGCCGCGGCCCACCGTGCGCGCCTGCTCATTCGACGCACCGCTCCCCGCATGGCGGGATCCACCGCGTGCATCTTAAGGTCCGCGTGGCCGCCCCGGATGTGTCCTGCATCACGGTCGCCGCGGCGACGGCGGGCCGGCGGTAGCGAGCGGATGGGCTAGCCGCTATGATGCGCAGCCCTGCAGCGGGGCCGGCGGGCGCGCTGCACAGGGCTCGCGAGACGACGCACATGACGAACTACAACACCAGCGAATTCCGTTCCGGCATCAAGATCCTGCTGGATAACGACCCGTACGTCATCGTCGAGAACGAGATGGTGAAGCCGGGCAAGGGCCAGGCGTTCAACCGCGTGCGGGTGCGGAACCTGAAGACCGGGCGCACCATCGAGCGCACCTTCAAGTCGGGCGATTCGGTGGAAGCGGCCGACGTCGTCGATACCGAAATGCAGTTCCTGTATCAGGACGGCGAGTTCTGGCATTTCATGATGCCGGAGAGCTTCGAGCAGTACACCGCGGGCGCCGCCGCCGTCGGCGACAGTGCGAAATGGCTGAAGGACGGCACGGTGTGCATCATTACGCTGTGGAACAACGTGCCGCTGCAGGTCACGCCGCCGCCGCACATCGAGCTGAAGATCGTCGCGACGGATCCGGGCGTGCGCGGCGACACCGCTACCGGCGGCCAGAAGCCCGCAAAGCTCGAGACCGGCGCGGTCGTGCGCGTGCCGCTCTTCATCAACGAAGGCGAGGTGATCCGCGTGGACACCCGCTCGGGCGAATACATCTCGCGCGCCAAGCAGTAGGCGCCGGCTGCGCCGCTCAGCCGAGCGAGCGCGTCAGCACCGCGGCATACTCCTCAAGCCCCGCGCGATCGACCGCGCCGAAGCGCGCGATCGTCGGGCTATCGATATCCAGCACGCCGAGCAGTGCATCGCGGCGCATGAGTGGCACGACGATTTCCGATCGCGATGCCGCATCGCAGGCGATGTGGTCCGCGAAGGCGTGCACATCCGGCACCAGGAGGGTTTCGCGGCGCAGGGCGGCGGCACCGCAGACCCCGCGGCCGAGCGCGATGCGGACGCAGGCGGGCTTGCCCTGGAAGGGACCGAGCACCAGTTCGGTGCCGCGCAGTAGATAGAACCCCGCCCAGTTCACGTCCGGCAGCGCGCCGTAGAGCAGCGCTGCCGCGTTGGCCAGGTTCGCGATCTGGTCGGTCTCGCCGGCGATGAGCGCCTGCAGCTCGCCCGCAAGGCGCGCGTAGGCCGCGGCGGGCGCGGAGAAATCGTACGGTGCTGCGCTGAAACTCATCGGGCGGCGGGTTCAGGCAACATCGACCGGGAACGCCAGCACATCATCGATCCGGTGCGCGCCGGCCGCAAGCATGTGCAGCCGGTCGAAGCCGAGCGCAACACCGCTCGCGGCCGGCAGCCCGGCGCGCAGCGCCGCAAGCAACCGCTGATCCATGCGATACACGGGCAGGCCGCGTCGCCGCCGCAACTCCTGGTCTGCGGCGAAGCGCCGCCGCTGCTCCTCTTCCGAGGTGAGCTCCTGAAAGCCGTTCGCCAGCTCCATGCCGTCGGCGTACAGCTCGAAGCGCAGCGCGACGCGCGGGTCGGCCGGATCGAGCTGCGCAAGGGCGGCCTGGGCTGCCGGGTAGCGGTGCACGAACGTCAGTCGGCCGCCACCGAGTTTCGGTCCGACGCGCAGCCCGAGCAGCAGCTCGAGCAGCGTCTCGCGTTCGGTCTCGGCCGCGCGGGGCGCTTCGAACCCTGCGGCCTGCGCCGCGCGCTCGAGTTCGCTCTGCGGCGCCTCGAACGGGTCGAGATCGAGCTCGCGCAGGAACGCATCGCGGTAGCTCAACTGTTCGACAGCCCTGCCGGCGGCATCGCCGCCAAGCAGATGGCGCACGAATTCGGCCACCTCCGCCATCAGCCGCTCCATCGGCCAGCCGACGCGGTACCACTCGAGGAGCGTGAACTCCGGGTTGTGCAGCGCGCTGCGTTCGTTGCCGCGAAACACATGGCAGATCTGAAAAATATCGCCACTCCCAGAAGCCAGCAGCCGCTTCATCGCGTACTCCGGCGAAGTGTGGAGAAATCGCATGCGGCCGTCGTCGCCCGGCAGCACCACTTGCGCGGAATGGATGTTCGCGTCGGTCACCGGCGAGTTCACGAGGCATGGGGTATCCACCTCGAGCACGTTGCGGGCCGCAAAGAACGCGCGCGCGCCAGCGAGCAATCGAGCCCGCAGCTCGAGCTGAGCGCGCGGGGCGCTTGGACGCCAGGCAGTGTCGTCTTCCCGGTTCATGGCGCCCTTGCCCGCCGCCCGATCAGTTCGCCCATGCGCACTTTGCGGCCCGGGACGAGATCCGATTCCCACGACGCGGTGCGCGGCGGTAGCAGCACGATGACGGTCGATCCCATGTTGAAGCGGCCGATCTCGCCGCCCGCCTCGAGCGCAAGCGGACTTCGACTGTCGACCAGCGGCAGTTGCGTCACGCGTCGCGGTCGACGCGGGGTCACTTCCCCGTGCCACACGGTCGACATGCTGCCGACGTTGAGTGCTCCCACGAGGATCACGGCGAATGCGAGCGGGTCCTGCTCGAAGAGCAGCACCAGCCGCTCATTGCGCGCGAACAGGCCGGGCACCGCGTCCACGGTGGCGCGATTCACGCTGAACAAACGCCCCGGCACGTACCAGCTTTCGCGCAGCACGCCGGCCATCGGCAGGTGAACGCGGTGGTAGTTGTGGGGCGCCAGGTAGATGGTGACGAAATTCCCGTCGCGGAATTTCGCGCACCAGGCAGACCGCCCGGCGAGCAGTCCGTCGAGCGAATAGTCCATCCCCTTTGCCTGCAGCAACCGGTCGCCCTCGATGCGGCCCGTCGCGCTCACGGTGCCGTCGGCCGGCGCGACGATCGCTCCCTGCTCGGCTGCAATGGGGCGTGCTCCGGGGCGCAGCGCGCGCGTGAAGAACTCGTTGAACGTCGCGTAGCCGAGCGGGTCCAGCCCGACTGCGTCCGACAGATCCGGCCGGTAGCCGCGCACGAAGCTGCGGATCAGCCAGTTCTTGAGCGGCACGCTGCGGGCGCGCGCCAGGCCATGGACGATGCGGGAGAGGCCATGCTGGGGCAGGGCGTATTGCAGGCGGGTGCAGAGGCGCGCGCCGAGCGCCGCGCGCGGCCGCGCCTGGCCGGGGCCACTCATGCGCCGATTCGGGTGCGCAGGCTCGCAAGGTCGCCCGCCAGCTGCGCGCTCGTGAAGGGGGGCGTGAAAACGGCCACGAAACGGCCGCGACCGTCGATCAGGTAGACCGCCGTGGAGTGATTCATCGTATAACTGCCATCGGGCAGGCGTTCGGGCTCGCTGGCCACGTGCAGCTCACGATGCAGTGGCGCCAGAGCGGGCGCGGCGCCGGTCAGGCCGATAAAATCCTGCCCGAACGCTTTCAGGTAGCGGTTGAGCGCCAGCGGGGAATCGCGTTCCGGGTCGACCGTTACCAGTATTACGCGCAGGCCCGGCACCGGCTTCCTGCGCAACACGTCCGCCAGCGTCGCGAGCGTCGCCGGGCATACGTCAGGACAGTTTGTGAAACCGAAAAACATCAGCACCGGGGCGCCGCGCAGCTGCGTGAGCCCGAAATCGCGGCCGTGATCGTCGGTCAGCGCGAAACCTGCGAGCTCGTGGGGCGGCTCAAGCCAGGTCCCCGCGACGAGCACCGGCGGCTCCCGCAGCGCGTGTGCGAGCCAGGCGCCGGCGACCCCGGCGGCTACGACGATCGGAGCCCAGATTGCCCATGAGCGGAACGACATGAGCGGATTGTCGCACAGCCGAGCGTCCCGCCCGACGGTCGCGGACCTGGTCGCGCGCGGTGCGCGACGCCTCGCCCGGGCGCGGGTGTTCCTCGGACACGGGACCGACAGCTATCGGGACGAAGCCGCGCAACTCGTCTGGCATGAGCTCCGGCTGCCGTGGGCGAGCATCGTGCGCGGCGACCGTGCGCCGCGCGCCTACGCGCGTCGTGTCGCGCCGGCCGATGTGCTGCGGGTCGCCGCGCTCGTCGACCGCCGCATTCGCGAGCGCATTCCCGCCGTCTACCTGACGCGCCGCACCTGGTTCGCCGGCCTGCCTTTCTACGTCGACCAGCGCGTGCTGATCCCGCGCTCGCCGATCGCGGAGCTGGCGGAACGGCGGTTCGCGCCGTGGATCGACGCGGCGCGCGTGCGTCGCGTGCTCGATCTGGGCACCGGCTCCGGCTGCATCGCGATCGCCTGCGCACGTGCGCTGCCCCGCGCCCGGGTGGATGCCGTGGACGTTTCCGCGGCCGCGCTCGCTGTGGCCGCGATCAACGTGCGACGCCATCGACTCGCGCGGCGCGTCACCCTGATCGAGTCGGATCATTTCGCAGCGCTCGGCCGCGCGGCCTACGATATGATCGTCGCCAATCCACCGTATGTAGGGAAGCGAGAAATGCGCTCGCTCCCGCCGGAATACGGTCATGAGCCGCGGGTCGCGCTGGCCGCGGGAGACGACGGGCTCGACTCGGTGCGGGTGATTCTGCGCGAGGCGCCGCGGCACCTGCGGCCGGGTGGCGTGCTCGTCGTCGAGGTCGGCAACAGCGAGCGCGCGGTTCGCAGAGCCATGCCGGATCTGCCGTGCGTGTGGCTCCAATTCGAGCGCGGCGGAGGCGGGGTTTTCCTGATGCAGGCCGAGGCGCTGGCCGCGTATGCGGCGGCGACCGGGGCGAATTGAGGAGCGCGTGCGCGCGTCGGGGCGATGTCGGGCAATACGATCGGGAAGCTCTTCAGCGTGACGACCTTTGGCGAGAGCCACGGGCCTGCTCTCGGCTGCATCGTCGATGGCTGTCCGCCCGGGCTCGCCCTCAGCGAGGCGGACCTGCAGCGTGACGTGGATCGCCGCCGCGCCGGGACCTCCCGGTTCGTGAGCCAGCGCCGTGAGTCGGATCAGGTGCGGATCCTGTCGGGCGTGTTCGAGGGGCTCACGACCGGCGCGCCGATCGGCGTGCTGGTCGAGAACACCGACGCACGCTCGCGCGACTACGAGAAGACCCGGGACCTGTTCCGCCCCGGACATGCCGACTACACGTATCAGCAGAAGTACGGCCGGCGCGATTATCGCGGCGGCGGGCGATCCTCAGCGCGCGAGACGGTCATGCGCGTTGCCGCCGGGGCCATTGCCCGCAAGTTCCTCGCCGAGCGCGCCGGCATCCGCATCTACGGTTACCTCAGCCAGATCGGCGATCTGACGCTTGAGCCGGTTGATCCGTCCGCCGCGTACGCCAATCCGTTCTTCTGTCCGGACCCGGCGCGCGTGCCAGAGCTCGAGGGCCTCATCTGGAAGATCCGCGAAGCGGGCGATTCGATCGGCGCGCGCGTCACGGTGTGCGCCACCGGAGTGCCGCCAGGGCTCGGGGAACCGGTCTTCGACCGGCTCGACGCGGACATCGCCTACGCAATGATGGGCATCAACGCCGTGAAGGCGGTGGAGATCGGCGCCGGGACTCGCGCGGTAGCGCAGCGCGGCAGCGAGCATCGCGATCCGCTGACGCCGACGGGGTTTCGCGGCAACAACGCCGGCGGCGTGCTCGGCGGCATTTCCTCGGGGCAGGACATCGTGGTGCACGTCTCGCTCAAGCCGACCTCCAGCATCCAGATTCCCGCCGACACGATCGACGTGCGCGGCGCTGCGGCGCAGATCGTGACGACCGGCCGGCACGATCCCTGCGTCGGGCTGCGTGCGACCCCGATTGCGGAGGCGATGCTGGCGATCGTCCTGCTGGACCACTGGCTGCGTCACCGCGCGCAGAATGCCGACGTCGTTTCGCCTACACCGGTGATCACCCGTGCCAGTTAGTCGACGGCAGGGGGGAAACTGATGGATCGCAGTTGGCGGGTGGCGGTGCTCGGCGCGACAGGACTGGTCGGCGAGACCATGATCAAGGTGCTGGCGGAGCGGCGGTTCCCGGTGAGCGAACTGCATCCGCTCGCGAGCAGCCGCTCGCTCGGCCGTTCGATCGAGTTCCGCGGCAAGCGCCAGGCCGTCGTCGACGTCGCATCGTTCGACTTTTCCCAGGCCGACATCGGACTGTTCTCGGCCGGCGGTGAAGTCTCGCGGGTGTACGCGCCGCGGGCCGCGGCCGCGGGCTGCATCGTCATCGACAATACGTCCGAGTTTCGCTACGACGACGATGTGCCGCTCGTCGTGCCGGAAGTGAACCCGGAGGCCATCGCCGGGTACACCAGGCGGCGCATCATCGCGAACCCGAACTGTTCCACCATCCAAATGGTCGTTGCGCTGAAGCCAATCTACGACGCGGTAGGGATCGAGCGCATCAACGTTGCCACTTACCAGTCGGTCTCGGGGGCGGGCCGGGAAGCCGTTGAGGAACTCGCGGAACAGACGGCCCAGTTGCTGCAGGGCAAGGGCCCCGTCACGCCGCGCGTGCTCGCGAAGCAGATCGCGTTCAACTGCGTGCCCGAGATCGACAAGTTCCAGGACAACGGCTACACGAAGGAGGAGATGAAGATATTGTGGGAGACTCGCAAGATCTTCGCGGACAATCGCATCCGGGTGAATGCCACGGCGGTGCGGGTTCCGGTCTTCTTCGGCCACTCGGAAGTGGTTCACATCGAGACCGGCCGCAAGCTCACGGCGGAGGCCGCCCGGGCCCTGCTGCGGCAGGCCCCTGGAGTCGAAGTGATCGATGAGCGGCGCCCCGGCGGCTATCCGACGGCAGCTACCGAAGCAGCGAACCGCGACACAGTTTATGTGGGCCGAATACGCGAGGATATGTCGCACGATCGTGGACTTGACTTATGGATAGTCGCAGACAACGTGCGCAAGGGCGCCGCCACCAACAGCGTGCAGATCGCCGAGATTTTGGTGCGCGAGCGGTTATAAGTTATATTGCCGGCCAGCTCGGTTCTGGACCCAGCTTTTTGGCCCAACTTGCTGTTTACACAAGAACTTCCTTTAGGCAGGCGGAATTGGGAAGTTCCAGTGCCCGGTGGGGTAGCGAAATCATGAGAAAAGCGCTGGGTGGGTTACTTGCCATAATGTCGATCTTGCCATCGGCGGTCTTCGCCCTTGGGCTCGGCGATATCAAGCTCCAGTCCGCGCTGAATGCGCCGCTCGATGCCGAAATCCAGCTGCTCGGCGCTACGCCGGACGAGCTGGCCACGCTCAAGACCCAGCTCGCATCGCGAGATACTTTTGCGCGTTACGGCCTCGATTGGCCAGCTTTCCTCAATTCCGTCACGGTCACGCGGGCGCGCGCCGCGGACGGCCGCGAAGTGCTGCGTGTGCACTCCGCCGACGCGATCACCGAACCTTTTGTAACGTTTCTGGTCGAGGCCAACTGGGCTCGCGGGCGGCTGGTGCGCGAGTACACGGTGCTCCTCGATCCTCCCGTTTACACTCCGAACGCGGCGGCGGCGCCGGCAGCGGCGGTTGCCCCTGCGGTATCGGGTGTTACCGAGACCTCCGGGCCCGTCGTGCGCGCTCCGGAGACGCCGGTCGCCGGGCCACAGCCGCGTCCGGTCGCCCCACCTTCCGCGGTCGCTCCGCCCTCCGCGCCGAGTGCGCCGACCGGGGCCGGCGGGAGCTACCGCGTGCGCCGCGGCGACACGCTTTTCGGCATCTCTCGCGGTGTCGCCGGCGGCGGTATTGCCGAGACACGGCGCGCGATGGTGAGCATCTTTCGCACGAACCGCGCGGCCTTCGACGGCAACATGAACATTCTGCGGGCGGGCGCGCTGCTGCGCATGCCCGATCCGTCAGCC
>JBAVOB010000315.1:0-23765 GCA_049691655.1 Steroidobacteraceae bacterium
GCGCGTGCCCGCGCGTCGGCCGTCGGCGCCCGCACGCGCGAAGTCATGTTGCCCGCCGCGCTTCTCCAGGAGCCGCACGCCGGAAATCTCGATATCGTGCGACAGCGCCTTGCACATGTCGTAAATCGTGAGCGCAGCCACGCAGGCGCCCGTGAGCGCCTCCATTTCAACGCCGGTCTTGTGGTGCACGGCGGCGGTGCAGCGAATCACGATGACCGAGCCGCGTGCCGCCTCGATATCGATCTCGCAGCGCTCGAGCGCGAGCGGATGGCAGAACGGCACGAGTTCATGCGTGCGCTTGGCGGCCATCACTCCGGCAATCACCGCCGTGTCGAAGATGGGCCCCTTGCGCGTGCGATGTCCCGTCTTCGCGAGTGCCGCCGCCACGCTGCGCGGCAGGCGCAAACGGGCTTCCGCGGTGGCGGTGCGTAGCGTCACGGACTTGCCGCCGACGTCCACCATCGTCGGGTGGTTCGCGGCATCGAGGTGGCCGAAGGGTGTAGCGCGTCGCGTCAAGCTCGTTACCAGCGTGGCTCGCGGCGGTCAGCCGCCGATGAAAAACATCTCGACCTTCTGCTCAGCGCCGTTCCGCAGGCGCAGAGCGGCACGTTGTTCGCTGTAGCGGTCGCGGCGCGCGGTCCAGACGCCCGAGATGCGCTCGACCAGTTCCTCGTCGCTCGCGCCGGCGCGCAATGGCGCGCGCAGATCGGTGCCGTGCGAGGCAAACAGGCACGAGAACAACGAGCCGTCGGAAGACAGGCGCGCGCGCGAGCAGTCGCCGCAGAACGGCTGGCTGACGGAGGAGATGAAGCCGATTTCCCCGCTGCCATCTGCGAACCCGTAGCGCTCGGCGACCTCGCCCGGGTAGGTGGGCTCGAGCGCTACCAGTGGCCAGCGCGCGCCGATCGTGGCGGCGAGCTCCCGCGAAGGCATCACGAGGTCAGGTCGCCAGTCATTGCGGTTGCCGACGTCCATGTACTCGATAAAGCGCACGATCACCCCGCTGCCGCGGAAGCGCTCGATGAGCTGCAGCACCGTGTGATCATTGATGCCGCGCTGGATGACGGCGTTTATCTTGATGGGTGCGAGGCCGGCACGCTGCGCGTGCTCGATCCCGTCCAGCACGTCTTCGACGCCGCCGAAGCCGCCGCTCATCGCCGCGAACACGGCCCGGTCGAGGCTGTCGAGGCTGATCGTGACGCGGGCGAGGCCCGCAGCCTTCAGTTCCGAGGCGTGCTTGGCAAGCAGCACGCCGTTGGTCGTCAGCGCGATGTCCTCCACCCCCGGGATTGAGGTGAGGTCGCCGATCAGGTCCGGGAGATTCGCTCGCAGGAGCGGCTCGCCCCCGGTGACGCGAATCTTCCGTACCCCCAGCCGCACGAACAGGCGCGCGAGCCGGACGATCTCCTCGAACGACAGCCGCTCCGTCGATTTCAGAAAGCGGTAGCCCTCGTGGTAGGTCTCGCGGGGCATGCAGTAAGGACAGCGGAAGTTGCAGCGATCCATCACCGAGATGCGCAGGTCGCGCAACGGGCGGCCGCGCGTATCGCGCGGTTCACGCGGTGTGCGCAGCGGAATCATCGTCTCGTTTGCGGGCATCGGGGCGCTCGGCCACTGGGGCGTGCGTGGACCGCACCCTGCGTTCTTACCACCGGTACAGGCGGGTGACAAATCCCTTCGGATAGGTGGCCGGACCGGGCGGCAGCTCGACGAAGCCGTCGGTGCCGGCAAGGGCCGTGAAGTCGCCGGAACCGTTGGTGGGCCAAGGCGTGGCCCAGCACCGCGCCCACTCGTCGCCCTCGATGTGTACGGGCATGAAAGAGGCGAGCGGCACCTTCACGTCCACCGCGGAGCCGAGCGCGATTTTCTCCGCCGTGACCGCCGCCTGACCCATCGCCGCGTGGAGTGCGGGCGCCACGTAGCGGGCCAGGCAGACGAGGGTCGACACCGGATTGCCGGGCAGGGCGAAGACGGCCGGGCCCGCGGCGGACTTCCCAAACCACATCGGCCGGCCCGGTCGCTGCTCGATCCTGTGAAAGATCTGTCGGACGCCAAGTTCCGCGAGCGCCTGCGGTACGAGATCGTAGCGGCCCATCGATACGCCACCGGAGAGGATCACTACATCGTGCGTGTCGAGGTGAAACTTCAGCCGGGCCCGCAGCGTCGCGGCGTCGTCCGGCACGTGATCGTCGGCCACCCGCAGGAAACCGCGCCCGCGCAACGCGGCCGTAACCCCAAAGACGTTCGAGCGGCGGACCTGGTGCGGCTGAATGGGCTCGCCCGGCTCGACGAGTTCATTGCCGGTCGACACGACCACGATGGTGGGCTGGCTGCTGACGCGTATGCGGGACATGCCCGCTGACGCCGCGATGGCGACTCCCGGGGCGCTGAGCCTGGTACCGCTCGCGAGCAGCTGCGCACCCTGCCGGCAATCCGTTCCGCGGCGATGCACGCTCATCCACGGCTCGAGCCGGGTTTCCGCGGCGATTTCGGCGACCCCGTTCGCCAGCTTCACCTGCTCGATCGGCACGACGATGTCGCAGCCCTCGGGCAGGACCGCACCGGTCATGACCTCGATGCACTGCCGGCGGTCGGCAAGACGCAACGGCGGCTCACCTGCCGCCTGCATGCCCTGCAGCCGGAACGATCGGGGTCCCGAGCGGACCGCGGAGCTGTCAAGAGCGATGCCATCCATCGCGACGCGATCGAAGGGCGGCTGGTCGCGCTCCGCGTAGACGTTCTCGCGGAGCACCGCGCCCGCGCATTGCACGAGCGGGAGTGACTCGATCGGCAGGCAGGCGAGATGCTCGCCGATCAGCCGCTCCGCTTCGGCGGGAGTCGTCATCGCTTGCCGGGCCGCCTCAGGTGGTCTTGGCGGGGTGCTTCGTCTTCCAGGCGCGGATCTGCTCGTTCAGGCGCGCGGCAACCTGTTCGAGTTCGTCGACCGCGGCATCGTGCTTCTGCGTGTGTCGAGCGTCCATGTCCGCTTTGCGCTCGTCCAGCTTCTTTTTCCGTTCGACGGAGAGTGCCGCGTGGTCCTTGGTCAGGGCCGCGACGGCCGTGTCGTGCTCGCTGTCGAGGCAGGTCAGGTAGCCCTCGACGTCCTTGTTGTAGCCTTCGACCGCCTTCTTGGCAGCGAGCATCTCCTCGAGCTTTGCGGTGTTGCCATCGGGAATCGCCTGCGGCGTCTTCGGGTACGGGCAGGAGGCAGAGGCGGACGCGGACAGGCCAAGCGCGGCGGCGGTGGCGAACAGCAGTTTCATGGACGAATCCTCATTCTCGGTGGAGGTGAAACAGGCAGTGTGGAGGCTCGGCCTGAACCTCCCCTGAATTCGGCCGGGCCAGCCTATCTTAGGGTCCGTGCTGCCGAGCCGCTACCGGTAAAGAGGGCACGGCTGTCATATGCGGGGCCGGGACCGGGTGCGCCGCCTCGACGGGAGGCACGGGCGGAAACCGGTAGAATTTGCGCGCCGCGCCCGTAGCTCAGTTGGATAGAGCATCAGGCTTCGAACCTGAGGGTCGGGAGTTCGAATCTCTCCGGGCGCGCCAAGCGACTGGCAAGAGGGGTGCCGTGCGACCCCGTCCCTGCTTGGTTCTCGCTGGTAGTTTCGTGTGGTAGCGTCCGGGCATCCCCGGGGGAGACGCCCATGCGAGCTGGCGCGCGTACCGTCGCCGACGAACTGGGCTCTCGCGCGTCGCCGCGCCTCATAGGTCGCGATGCACTGATCGGAGCCGTCGCGCCCCTTGCACCGCTCCCGCGGGCGCTCGCCTCGCGAGCATTCGTAGTGACCGGAACCCATTGAGCGCTTTTGAAACTGGCAGAGACGGGGTTCGAGTCTCCCCGGGAGCCGCGGTTCCTTCGCGGCCCTCGCCATGACGATCGACCCTGAAGAGTCCATGCGGGAATCGCGCCGGGTCGTGCGCTGGCGGGGGCCGGCGCTGCGCGCCTCGCTGGCAACCCTGGTGTTCTCGATCGCGACAGGGTCGCTCCTGATTTTCTTCCGGCGGTACCTGCGCCACTCCGATACCCTCGGATTGCTGCACTGGACTGCCGCTGGCGCGGCATCACCGGTGTGGGCGATCTACCTGCTGAGGCATTACCTGAGAGTGCGGTCGGGCGGCCGGCCGATTCATTTCTACGTTGGGGTCGCCACGTTCTTTACGCTGCTGGCCGTGACGCTAACGGGCATGCCGCTGGTCTTCCCGGAGTTCGTCCCGTCCGCGCAGGCGCTGATGGATCTCGCGCACATCGTCTGCGGTTTCATCGTCGTGATCCTGCTCGCCGTGCATTTGATCCTCGTAACGCGCGTCGCCGATGTGGCGACCGGCGCGCCCGCGATACGCGGCTCGGTGCGCGTGACACTCCTCTGGATCACCCTCGCCGCGCTGCTGTTCGCCGTGACCGCGGGGCTGCGGGTGGCGCGGTGAGCGCGTCGCGCGCCGGAAGAGTTCACAGATAGCGCGCCAGGAAAAACACCTCGCCTGACCCGACGCTCACGAGCCACAGCGCGATGAAGCTCCAGGTGAGTGCCGGACGCTGCTGGAAGAAATGCTCGCCGCGCTTCGCGGCGCCGTGAGCGAGGAACGCGAGCACGACGAACAGCGCAAAGATCACGAGCGACAGGACGCCGTGGATCGCCGCGAGAACCAGGAGCGGCGCATGCTCGCCGGAGACCGATTGCTCACGCATCCGGGTGGTCATGTACAGCATGTTCACGAAGAACTCGAACACAATGACCCCGGCCGCCACCTTCCAGGGAAATCCCCGGCCGCGATAATTGGTCAGTACGACGTAGAGTACGCCGAGGGTCACGAAGATCTCGGAGATCGCCGAAAATGTGCTGAAGCCAGCCGGCATCATGCGATCCTCTCGCCGGCCCGCGGGCCCTCGCATCGAGCCGCTGCGCCGCTTGACGGTCAGTCTAGCAAGTTGTGCCCGCTGGTATCATCGGACCTGACAGAGAAAGGCGGAACGTGGGCGCGATCTTTTTCCGGTACCTGCTGCGTGAGGTGACGGTGGCCTTCGTCGCGGTGACGGGCGTGCTGCTCGTCGTGCTGATGACGAGCCAGTTGGCGTTCGTGCTGGCGCGGGCCGCCGAGCGGCAGATTCCGGCCTCCGCGGTACTCGAACTGTTGTGGCTGTCGGTGCAGCAGAACACGACGATTCTACTGCCGATCGGGCTCATGCTGGCGGTGGTGATTGCGCTCGGGAGGCTTTATCACGAGAGCGAACTCGCCGCGGCACAGTCCTGCGGGCTCGGACCGCGCACGTTGTATGTGCCGGTCGCGTTGCTCACGGTTGCCGTAGCCGCGCTCGGCGCCTGGCTCGCGTTCTCGCTCGCGCCGGCGGCCGCCGTGCGCACCGTCGAGATCCGCCGCGAGGCGGCGCGCACCGCGGAGTTCCGCCAGCTGGCCTCGAGTCAGTTCCGCACCCTCGGCGCTGATGCGGTGCTCTATTTCCGCGACGCCGAGCCCGACGGGACCCTGCGCCAGGTGTTCTTCCAGCGCCGTACCGACGCGCGCGGCAACGTGCAGGTCGTGGTCGCCGACCGCGCGCGTTACGCGATCCTGCCGGATGGCAGCGCCTACAGCGTCACCCTCTACGAGGGCGAGCGCTACGAAGGCGTGCCGGGGCAGGCGAAATTCCGCATCGTCAAGTTTCGCGAGCAGACCATTCCCGTGCGCATTCCGCAGGCCCAGAACCTGCCGGATCGGGCCGACATGCAGACCACTCGCGCACTCGTCGCGTCCGCGGCGCCGAAGGACAAGGCCGAGTTGCACTGGCGCATCGCCACGCCGGTCATGATTCTGATTCTCGGGCTGCTCGGCGTGCCGCTCGCAAGGCTGCGGCCGCGCCAGGGCCGGTATGCCCGCGTCACCTATGCCGTGCTGCTGTTCTTCATCTACGCGAATCTGCTGTCCGCCGGGCAGGTGTGGATCACCCACGGCGTCACGCCGGCGCCGCTCGGGCTGTGGTGGGTGCATGGCATCGCCATCGTGCTCGGCGTCGCGATCGTCTGGTTGCCCGGCGCGCTGGCGCGGGCGCGCTACCGGTCCAATCAGTCGAAATTGGTGTCGCCGCGCTTCACGTGATACTCGAGCGTGTGGCGAATCGCCGTGCGCAGGTCGGTGGAGGGCGTCCAGCCGAGAACTTCCCTGGCCCGCTTGATCGAGGGCACGCGTGACTGGATGTCCTGGTAGTACTTGCCGTAGTACTCGCCTGAATCGACGCTGACGATGCTGGCGACATCGGCCAGGTGCCGGTACACAGGGAATTCGCGGCACACCTCCACGATCTGTTTCGCGAGTTCCGCGACCGAGAGGTCGCTCGCCGGATTGCCAATGTTGAAGATCTGCCGCGACGCCCGCCCGTCCTGGTTCTCGATGATGCGCATCAGGCAGTCGATCGCATCGCCCACGTACGTGAACGAGCGGCGCTGCTTGCCGCCGTCGACAAGCTGGATCGGCCTGCGGTGCAGCACGTTCGACAGGAACTGCGTGAACACGCGCGAGCTGCCTTCCTTGGGTTCGAGCAGGTTGTCGAGCTTCGGGCCGATCCAGTTGAAAGGCCGGAACAGCGTGTAGTCGAGCCCGTCGCGCACGCCGTAGGCGTAGATCACGCGGTCGAGCAGCTGCTTCGAGGCCGCGTAGATCCAGCGCTGCTTTTCGATCGGGCCGTAAACGAGGTGGCTCGTGGTCTCGTCGAGCGTCGCATCCGGGCACATCCCATACACTTCCGAAGTCGAGGGGAACAGCAGGCGCTTTTTGTACTTCACGCACTGGCGCACGATCGTCAGGTTCGCTTCGAAGTCGAGTTCGAACACGCGCAGCGGATCCTTGACGTACTGCGAGGGGTTCGCGATCGCGACCAGCGGCAGGACCACGTCGCACTTGCGCACGTTGTACTCGACCCACTCGCGGTTGATCGTGATATCGCCCTCGACGAACTTGCAGCGCGGGTGCTGCACCAGGTCACCGAGCTTGTCGTCGCCGATGTCCATGCCGAAGACCTGCCAGTCGCGTTGCTTCAGGATGGTCTCGGTGAGCGTGCTGCCGATGAAACCGTTGGCGCCGAGAATGAGAACTTTGAGGGCCATGTGTCAGTCCTGTGCTTCGAGGGCGAGCGCTCCTGAGCGTCCTGCAATCTCGCCGTAGACGATGTTGCGCACGGGCAGGGCCGCGCGGTCGAGCGCGGCATGGTACGCCTGCAGGGATGTGCACTCATAGCCCTGCGACTTCCAGCCGCGCACCAGGCGCTCGAACCAGGGCGCGAGCCGTCGCCCCTCGAGTTCCGCGTGCAGCGTGAACACGTGATCCCGGCGCGCCGACGCCGTGAGGCGCAGCAGGTGATCCACGGGATCTTCGGCGCCGAGATCCGGCCGGCCGATCAGTTCATCGAGCGTCGGCAGGGTCGTCGGGATCTGCACGCACCGCAAGGTGCGGCCGGCGATGCGCGGCAGGAACGGGCCGTGACCGCGGGCATCGGATGCGTGCGTGCAGCCGAGGCGGTCCTCGAGATCGAACGCGTGTTCATTCATCTGCCAGCCCGCGGCCCCGTGCACGCGCGGCGCGCGACCGAACACCTCGGCGAAACGCTCGAACGCCAGCCGCATCTCACGCTCGGTCCATGCGGCATCGCGCGTCGCGACCGAGTCCTGCCAGCGAACGTGATCCCAAGTGTGGACCCCGACTTCGAATCCCCGGTCGCGCACCGACCGCAGGATCTGCGCACAGCGCCGGCCGATGTCCGGGCCCGGCAGCAGCACTCCGTGGAGGAGCGTTCGCACGCCGTAGTGCTCGAGCACGGATGTGCGCTTCACCTTTGAGAGAAAGCCCGGGCGGAAGACCCGTCGCAGCGCACGCCCGGTGTGGTCGGGTCCGAGGCTGAAGAGGAACGTGGCCTGCGCGCCGAGTCGCTCGCAAAGATCGGCCAGCGCGGGGACGCCGAGCCGTGTGCCGACGTAGGTATCCACATCGATCTTGAGTGCTACTCTCATGAAGCCGTTCGCTCGCCCACGCCCGACGGCAGCTCTACGGGCTGCGCTTCGAGTTCCGGTGCCAGCACCCGCGGATCGGTACGCACGCCGTCGACCTCGAGTTCGACCAGGCGCAGCGTCGAGCCGTCACGGGCGCAGGCGTAGCAGCGTCCCGCCCGTCCGAACAGTGTCGCGGCCTCGAAGGGATGAGCGAGCCGTGGCGCGGGAACCGTGCGCAGAATCCTCAGCCGTCGCGCGCCGGCCATGGTCGTCGCGCCGGGATAGGGCGGCGCGACGGCGCGCACCAGGTCGTGGATGCGCCGGGCCGGCTGCGACCAGTCGATCACGCCGTCCTCGGGTTTGCGTCCGCCGAAATAACTCCCCTGCGACAGGTCCTGGGCCTCGGCGTGCGACGTCCCATCGATCAGGCCCGGGAGCGAGCGATCGAGGCAGATCTCTGCGGCGAAAGTGACTTTGCGAAACACGTCGAGGCCGGTGTCATCGGGCAGGATCGGCACGCGCAAGCGGTCCACGACCGCGCCCGCGTCCGGTTTTACCTCCATGTGATGCAGCGTGGCGCCGGTCTCGCGCTCGCCATGAATGATCGCCCAATTGACCGGCGCGCGGCCGCGGTACCTGGGGAGGAGCGATCCGTGCATGTTGAGCGCCGCAACGCGCGCGAGCCCGAGTAACGCCTGGCCGAGCATCGAGCGGTAGTAGAACGAGAAGATGAAGTCCGGCGCGACGGCGCGCACGCGCGCCGCAAACTCGTGTGTGTTCGGGTCCGCGAGCTTCACCAGCGGCAGGTCGTGGCGTTCGGCCAGTTCGGCAACGCTTGCGAACCAGATATTCTCGGCGGGGTCGTCGTCGAGGGTGACCACGAGTCGCACGTCGACGCCATGCGCGAGCAGCACCGACAGGCAACGCACGCCGACGTCGTGGTAGGCGAAAACGACGGCCGTTGTCATGCGTAGCGCGAGGCTGTCTCGATCGGGACCGCGGGATCCACGGCGCTCACGGCAGGACCCTCCAGGACCGCCTGCACGATGTAGCGCGGCCGGCCGCGCACCTGCGCGTAGATGCGTCCGACGTATTCGCCGAGCAGCCCGACACCCAGCAGAACGACGCCGATCAGGAAGAACACGACGCTGAACAGCGTGAACACGCCTTCGACTTCCGAGCCGAGCAGGAGGCGGCGCACCATCAGCAGCAGGAACAGTCCCAGTGAAATGAGCGCGATGAATGTGCCGAGTACCGAGTAGATCTGCAGCGGCACGATCGAGAATCCCGTCATCAGGTCGAAATTGAGCCGCAGCAGGCGGTACATCGAGTATTTCGAGGTGCCCGCCGCCCGCTCCTCGTGTCTCACTTCGATTTCAGTCGGTGAGCTGGCGAACAGGTAGGCCAGTGCCGGAATGAACGTATTGACCTCGGGACAATGATTGATCGCGTCGACGACCTGGCGATCGTAGGCGCGCATCATGCAGCCCTGATCCGTGATCCGGATGCTGGTGGTCCGCTCGCGCAGTAGGTTGAGCACCTTGGACGGCCAGCGCCTGAGAAAACTGTCCCGGCGCATCTTGCGGACCGTTCCCACGTAGTCGTGCCCACGATCGAGCTCCGCGATGAGTCGGGCGATTTCCTCTGGCGGATTCTGCAGGTCGGCGTCGAGCGTCACGATCTGCTGCCCGCGCGCATGCGCGAAGCCGGCGAGGATCGCGTTGTGCTGGCCGAAGTTGCCGCTGAACACCACGACGCGCGTGACCTCGGGACGCTTTGCGTACTGCTGGCGCAGCAGCGCTACCGAGCGGTCGCGACTGCCGTCGTCGACAAAGACTGCCTCGTAGCTGCGACCCAGCGCATCGAGCGCCGGGTAGAGCCGCGCGAACAAGGTCTCGAGGCCTTCCTCCTCGTTATAGACGGGAATGACAACGGATATTTTCGGTTCGCTCATCTGCGCCTCACCGGCGATGCTCCGCAATCACGGCCGCAACGGCATCGCAGACGCGATCGACGTCCGTCGCCTGCATCGCCGGAAACAGCGGCAGGGTCACGGTCTCGCGCCCGATCCGCTCGGCGTTCGGGAAATCGCCGTCACGCCAGCCGCGTGTACGGTAGTGGGTGAAAAGATGGATCGCGGGGTAGTGCACGCCGACGCCGATGCCGCGCGCATGCATCGCCCGGATGAAATCGCCGCGCGAGATCTTCAGGCTCTCGAGGGGCAGGAGCGGAGCGAAGATGTGCCAGCTGTGGCCGCTGTCGCCGCGCGCGGGAAGCCGCAGCGGCGGATCGCCCCGCAGGCGCTCAAAGTAGCGTGCCGCGAGCGCGCGGCGTTTCGCATTGAATTCCTCCAGCCGGGCCAGTTGGCCGAGGCCGACCTGAGCCGCGACATCGGACAGATTCGCCTTGCTGCCTGGGAAAAATACGTCCATCCCGCCGTCCGCGTCGCGCTTGAGGCCGTGAAAGCGGTGCCGCTCGACGAGCGCCAGTTCCTCTGCCGAGTCGCCGACGATGGCGCCGCCCTCGATCGTCGTCATGTTCTTGTTCGGATGGAAGCTGAAGCAGACGAGGTCGCCGATGGAGCCGATGCGCCGCCCGCGGTGGCTCGTGCCAATCGCGTGCGCCGCGTCTTCGACTACCCGCAGCTGGTGGCGCTTCGCGAGATCGTAGACGCCGTCCATATCGACGGCGAGACCGGCGAAGTGCACCGGCATGATGGCCCGCGTGCGCGCCGTGATCGCGGCCTCCACCTTGCCGAGATCGATGTTGCGCGAATCGAGGTCGACGTCGACGAACACCGGCCGTGCCCCGACGTGCTCGATGACGTTCGCCGTCGCGACGAAGCTCATCGCCGGCGTGATCACCTCGTCGCCGGCCTTGATGCCGACCGCACGCAGCGCGATCTCCATCGCCTCGGTGGCCGAGGTCAGGCAACGCACCCAGCGCCCGCCGCAGTATTCGGACAGCCGCTTCTCGAGTTCCAGCACCTTCGGGCCACTTGCGATCCAGCCCGAGCGCAGCACGTCGCCGACCGCGCGAATGGTGTCTTCGTCGATGGCCGGTCGCGTGAAGGGCAGGAAATCCAAGAATCGGTTCCTCAGGAACGCGCGAGTAGCCAGACGCCGACGATGATCACGCCGATCGCCAGCACGCGTTGCGCGGAGAGGTTTTCGCCAAACAGGTACCAGGCGGCGATTGCGTTCACGACGTAGCCCAGCGAGAGAAACGGATAGGCGAGGCTCACCTCGACGCGCGAGAGCGCCGCGATCCACACGGCGACGCTGACGACGTAGCACGTGATGCCGACCCACACGAAGGGCTGCAGGCCGACGCGCAGCGCGGTGGCTCCGAGTCCGTCGAGCGCGAGCGACACCGGTCCCAGGCGATTGGTTGCGGCCTTGAGCGCGAGCTGCGCCACGGCGTTGAGCATTACGCCGGAAAGCAGGTAAGTCACGGTTGAACGGTTCATCGGGTCAGGGACTGGTCCGCATCGGGCTTGATGATGACGAGCGCCGCAGGCTCGCTGGCGACAATTGTTGCAGGAATCTGCAATGCTTGCAGGTCGGGCCAGACGGCCGGCGCGACGACGGCCACGGGCCGCCGGGACCGGGCCCATTCCGTCGCGAATTCGGCGTAGGTGGCGATGAAATTGCGTTCGCCATCGTCGAACCGCACCTCGAGCTCGCCCGGACTGCCGACTGCGATACAGGTCCGCCGCAAGCTGAAGGTCACCGTCTGGAAGTACGTGCCCACGCAGTAGAAGGGCGAGGCGGCTGCGAGAACTGGCGCGATGTGCCGCGCGAGCACGGGACCGCCGCGCGTTCGCTCAAACACGTTGGTACCGATCGTGAGCAGCGCGAGACCAGCGACGAGTCCGAGAGCGAGCGTCGCGATGCTCGCTGCGCCGCGATCTAGCCGTGCGAGCCAGGCCGCCGCCGCCGTGGCGCACGCCAGCACCAGACCACCCTTCATGGCCCAGGAGCCGAGGGCAGCGAAGGCATCGCGCTCCGTGGCGTGCGCGAGGCGTGGCGCGAGTGCTGCGGCGAGCAGCAGCACGATCGCGAAGCCGGCGGCAAGCAACAACGTGCTGCGCAGGGCCCGGCCGCCGGCGGACGCGAGGTACCGTCCCGCCAGCAACGCAAGCGGCGGCATCATCGGCAGGATGTACGGCGCCAGCTTCGAGCCCGATGGGGAATAGAAGAGGAATACTGCTGCCGCCCAGATGAGCAGGAAGCGTTCCGTGCGGAAGCGCGAGCCCGCGGGCAGCGGCGGCGCGGGCCATGCGCTGGCCACACCGCGCGCAATCGGGGCGTACCAGGGCAGCGCGCCCACTGACAGGATCGCGGTGAAGTACCACCAGGGCTGCGAGCGGCCGTGCTCGGTGGTGGCGAACCGCGTCAGGTGTTCGTGGACAAAGAAGAACTGCACGAACTGGGGATTGCGGTGCGCCATCAGTATCCACCAGGGCAGGTTCACGGCGAGCACGATCGCGATGCCGGTCGTCAGGCGCATGCGGCGCCACAGCGCGAGATCCCGCTCGAGCAGGGTGTAGAGCACCAGCGCGAATCCCGGCAGCGCGAGGGCTACGAGCCCTTTCTGCAGGGTCGCCAGTCCCAGCGCGAGCCAGGCGAGCGTCATCGCACGGCGTTGCGCGGGCGAGGCCGATGGCGCGCGCTGTGCAGATACGAAGGCGACCAGGGCTGCCGTCAGGAAAAACGTCAGGCCCATGTCGAGCGTGTTGATCTGACCCAGGATGAAAAACAGCGGGCTGCTTGCCAGCACGAGCCCGGCGGCCGTGCCGGCCGCCTCGCCATAAAGCCGCTGGCCCGTTCGCCACACGAGCAGGATGCACGCGAGGCCGAGACCGGTGGTCCAGAGCCGCGAGACCCACGGCCTCACCCCGAGTACGGAGTACAGGGCCGCCGTTGCCCAGTATTGCAGCGGGGGTTTCTCCAGATACTGGACGCCGTTCAGGCGCGGCACGACCCAATCGCCCGAGGCCAGCATCTCGCGCGGCACCTCCGCGTAGCGGCCCTCATCCGGTTCCGTCAGAACCCGCGCACCGATGTCGGCGAACCAGATGGCGGCCAGCACCACGAGCAGCGCTGCTGTCCGCTGGCGGAGCGCAGCCGGCGCCGCGGTGCGCTGCGTGGCCAGTGCGCCGTCGGGGTTGTCGGAAGGACGATACATCGCAGCCAGTGCTCCGGGTAGCGCCCGAGCGTCGGATCGGACGGGGGGCGCATTTATCCGCGCGCCCCTCTTGCGCGGCGCGGCAGTATACGTTTTCTTAGCGCATGGAGGCTCGGCGCAGAATGCACGTGGAGTTCGAACCAGGCCGCGTCGTGCCGGTCGCAGACGGGGTCGTGCGCCTGCTGGCGCCGAATGCCTCGCGCATGACGGGACCGGGCACGAACACATACCTGCTCGGCAACCCGCCGCACGCCGCACTCGATCCAGGTCCCGACAATCCAGCGCACGTCGCAGCCATCCTGCGCGCCGCGCCCGCACTCGACACGGTGATCGTCACGCACACGCATTCCGATCACTCGCCAGCGGCGCGGACGCTCGCGCGGCGTAGCGGGGCGAGACTCGTCGGCCGGCCGCCGCCGCGAGCGCCGCATCAGGACCTGACCTTCGAGCCGCAACAGGTGCCGCAGCGTGACGAACTGATCCGCATCGATGCGGGGCTCACGCTGCGCGCCATCGACACGCCTGGCCATGCTTCGAACCACGTTTGCTTCCTGCTCGAGGAGCAGGGAATGCTGTTCAGCGGCGATCATGTCCTGGATAGGATGACACCGGTGATCCTTGCGCCCGATGGTGACATGGCGGCGTACCTTGAAGCGCTCGAGCGCCTGCTGAGCTACCCGATCCGGGCGATCGCGCCGGCGCACGGGCGAGTGCTGCCCGATCCGCGCGCCGTCATCGAGGGGCTGATCGCGCATCGATTGCGGCGCGAGGCGAAGGTCGCGCAGGTGCTGGCGAATATTGGCAGCGGGTCGCTCGAGATGCTGCTCCCGGTCGTCTATGACGATGTGGCTCCTGCTTTGCACGACCTCGCGCGCTATTCGCTCGAGGCGCACCTGATCAAGCTCGAGCGGGACGGTCGTTGCCGCGGGGACGGCGATCACTGGCATGCGGTCTGACTGGCGATCCATGAAGCCGCTCGCGATACTGTTTTTCATCTGCCTGATCGACGTGCTCGGCTTCGGGATCATCATCCCGCTGTTGCCCTACATCGGGGTGCGGCTCGGCGCGACGCCGGACCTGATCACGCCGATCATGGCGAGCTACTCGTTCTGCCAGTTCATCTCCGCGCCGATCTGGGGCCGGCTCAGCGATCGTTACGGGCGCCGGCCGATCCTGATGACGGCCATGGCGGGGCTCGCGCTGTCGTACGTGGCCCTCGGTTTCGCGACGTCCCTGTGGCTGGTGGTGGCGTCGCGCGCTTTCGGCGGACTGATGGCCGGGAACCTGGCGGCCGCCATGGCGTACGCCTCTGACGTGACCCGGCCCGAAGAGCGCGCGAAAGGGCTCGGGCTGATCGGAGCCGCGATCGGCATCGGGTTTGCGCTCGGGCCCGCGCTGGGCGGACTGCTCGCCGGAGAGAATCCGGGCACCGCAAATTTTCTGCGGCCCGCGCTCGTCTCCGCGAGCCTCAGCCTGGTCGCGCTGCTCGGCGTGTGGTTCGTCCTCCCGGAACCCGACCGCGTCGCGCATCACAGTGTCGGCCGGGGTTCGTCGTTCGCGCTGCTCGGGCGCAAACCGGCGCTGCTGCTGCTGACGCTCGCGGCGCTGCTCGTCACTTCCGGGCAGGGGATTCTCGAGAGCATCGCGGCCATCTGGGCCATGGGCGCTTTCGGCTTTGGGCCGCGCCGCGCTGGACTGCTGCTGCTGTGCATCGCGTTCTTCGCGATCGTGATGCAGGGCGGGATCGTCGGTCGACTGGTCGCGTGGATGGGCGAGCGGCGCGTGGCGCTGGCCGGGATCGGTTGTTATATCGCCGGCCTGGCGCTGCTTGCCATCGCGCCGACACTGGCCCTGGCTCTCGTCGGCCTGGCCTTCTGCGGCCTCGGGTCCGGCGCGTTTTCACCGAGCGCCTCGGCGCTCGCGTCCAAGCAGGCCGAGGGGCACGAGCGCGGCGCCGTGCTCGGGACCTACCAGTCGGCGGCGAGCCTCGCGCGGATCATCGGACCCCTGGTCTCCGGTCCGCTCTATCAGCACGTCGCGATTGCCGCACCGTTCGTGGCGGGGCTCGCGGCGCTCGTGCCAGCGGCGTTGCTGATCGGCGCATTGCGGCGCTATCGTGTCGACGGGTAGCCCGGCGCGCGCCGGGTTACCGGGGAGGCATGTGCGATGAGCGGATCGAGCGGGCTGGAGCCTTTCGCGCCCGGCGATATCTTCGCCGGCGCCACGATCCTCAACAATCCAACGGACAATCACGCGGGTCAGGGACGCATCCTGCAGTACGGCGCGGATCTCAAGCCAAAAGGCGTGCTGCGCATCCAGGAGACGACCCACCTGGTCGGCGGCCTCAAGTTCGACCCGCAGGGACGCCTGTGGGCGTTCGACAGCCAGGCCGCGGTCGTGCTCGTCATTCAGTCGGACGGACGCGTCGAGAAACGCGATTTCGGGGGGCGCCCGTTCTCGCACGTCAATTTCGGCCGCGATGGGAGCTTGTACTTCGGCGAACACGTCGTCGGCAGCCTGATCAGGCCGGACATCGCCGCGCGCCTGCGTACGAGAATTCCCTGCATGCGCGGTACCGATCGTTTCGGCGACGGCCACGTGTTCCGCTACGACGCGCAGGGCAGGCTGATCAAGGAGTACGCCACCCAGACGCATGGCGGTCTGGCCGGATTCCTCGGCGTCACGATGTCGGCGCTCGCGCCGGATGGCAAGACGCTCGTGTACTGCTCCGAAGCGGGGCCGCGCCTGATGCGCTACGACCTGGAGCACGACCGTCAGCTGCCGGACCTGCAATCGTTCCCCGACGGGCAGCGCGAGATGTTTTTCGCGATAGAGTACGCGCGCAATGCGATGCTCTGCGTACTGCGCGGCGGGCGCCTCGATATGGTGAATGCGCGCGGCGAGACGACGCGCTGCATCGAGCTCCAAGGCTTTGGCTGGGCGCTGATCGCGCTTGCGCGCGATGCAAAGCATGCATTCGTCGGAAATTTCTTTAGCGGCGAAATCGCGAAGATCGCTCTCGCGACTGGCGCCACCGTCGGCAGCCTGCAGACCGGCGCTCCCAAGGCGATCGCCGGTATCGCGGAATTCCCCGGCGCCGCTGCGGGCCACAGGGTCAACACGAGACGCCGCAGCGCTGGGACACCGCGGCACACGGTGCGGGCCAGGCCGCGCCGCCGTGCGTCGCGCCGGGGTCTGGCGCCACGCCGCAAGAAGTGACGGCGATCGCTAGTTCGCGAGGATCCCGAGGCGGCGCGCGAGCCAGCGCGTAGTCGGCGCCTGCAACGCGATCGTGACGAGCACGGCCATGAAGATCACGCCCGTGATCAGTTCGGCGTGCGGCGCGCGCGCGCTCAGGATCATGCCGCCGAGCGCTGCGGGAATGACCCCGGTCTCGCGCGTCCAGCACATGAATACCAGTTCGCTCGTCGACCAGCGTGCCCGGCGGTCCGGTGGCGCGCACAGGAAGACTGCCGCCGGCCGCGCCACGAACATCAGCACGAGGACGATCGCGAGTGCCGGCCACGCATGCGCGAGCAGCAGCGGGAAGTTCACCTGCGAGCCGAGCAGGATGAAGATGAACATGCGCATGACGAGCGCAGTGCTCGCCACGAAATCATCGAGCTTCGAGAGTTCGCGCCGCTCGCTTGGGTCGCGCAGCCACGCGGGCGGATTGCCGACGACGACGCCCGCGACGAACACGGCCATGAACCCGCTGGCGTTGAGTCGATCGGCAGAAAGGTACGCACCGATCACCACCATCAGCGTCACCAGCGGCAGGTATTCCTCGAGAAAACCGGCACGCCGGTGGTGGATGAGAAACGTCGCGACCAGCCCGAGCGCCAGACCGAGCCCGATGCCGGCGCACGAGTCCCAGAGGAAAGCGCGCGCGGAATGAGACAGCTGGAAGTCGCCGCCGAGCGCGACGCCCAGAACGGCGAGTGTGAAGATTGCTCCCATCGCATCGTTGAGCGCGGACTCGCTGATCACCATCTGGGCGACACGATCGCGCACTTTCACTTGCCGGAAGATCGGGACGAGCGTCGCCGGATCGGTCGGGGCAAGCGCCGCCCCGAGCAGGAGCGCTCCGGCGGCTGGCAGCGTGAGCAGGTAATGCGCGGCGGCGGCCACGACTGCACCCGTGATGAGCACGCCCGCCGTCGCGATCGCGACCACAGTAATCCAGATTTCCTTCAGGACGGGCAGGCGCAGCGTCGCTCCGCCATCGAACAGGATGTACGAAGCCCCGAACAGCAGAATCAGCTGGTTGAAAGCCGAGTCGGCAGCCACGTCGACTGCGCCGATGCCTGTCGGACCGAGTGCAATCCCGGCAAGCAGAAACAGAACGATGTCGGGAATCCGCAGCCGGTGTGCGAGGAGGCCCGCAACGCTGCCGCTCAGCAGGATCACCGCAACATTGGCCAGCACCGTTTGCGCCGAGTGCGTTGCCGCGGAAGCGTCCATGTGTCGCAGGCGGCCCGCAGCGCTCAGATGGTGATCGTCGTATCGAAGACCAGCGCGGCCTGGCCGACGATCCACACGGTCGCGAGCGCTTCGTCCCGCCACTCGAGCTCGACTTCGACCCGTCCCGGGCGCTGCAGCGACTGTCCCTGCATGCCGACGAACGCGGCACGGGCGTTCTGCGGCTTGAGCACGCCGATCCGCGCGAGATAGGCGCCGAGTATTCCGTGTGCATTGCCGCTCACGGGATCCTCCGGAATCCCGAGCGACGGGCAGAACATGCGGGAACTCGTCAGGCAATCATCCGTGCGCGGCGCGAGGGTGAAAACGAAATGCCCGGCCGCGCCGAGCTGCGCCGACAGCGTGGCGAGGCGATTCATGTCCGGCTTGAGCTGCTTCAACTGCTCCTCGCCGTGCACGCCGATCAGGAGCCGCGCGCTCGGCGCGCCGCCGATGAGCAGAGGGCAGCGCTCGTCGATGTCGCCCGTCGATAGCGCGAGCGCGTCGAGCACTGCCAGCCGTTCCCGTTCGTTGAGCTCGCGGCCAAGCTGCGGCGCCGCCTGGCGCACCGCGACGCGACGCTCGTCGCCAGTGCCGCGGATCGACACCTCGACGATCCCCGAACGGTGCTTTTGCCGCACTGTCGTCGCCGATCCGCTGCGCCGCGAGAGGACGTAATGCGCGGCGACCGTCGCATGCCCGACGAAGCTCGCTTCGCTGCGCGGCGTGAAAAAACGCAGCTGCACATCGTGATCGGCCGCGTTGGGCGCAAGGACAAACGCCGTATCCGCATTGTTGAGTTCGCGCGCGATCGCGAGCATTTCGTCGTCCGCCACCGCATCGGCGGCGAGCACTACTCCCGCCGGATTTCCGGTGAACTGGCGGCGCGTGAAGGCATCGACCTGGAAGACGTGCAGTGTCCGCGACATGGATCGCCTCGAGACGGACCGCAGAAGGCGGCAATTCTAGTACCTGCAGGAGCCGTGCGCATCGTTACCTCGAACGGCAACGGTCGCGGAGCCTCGCTTGCAAAGAAAGTCGAAGCGCCTACCATACGCAACCTCGAACCCTGGGGCGGTCCGCGCGAGGACCTGAGACGCTGGTGCATCCGGCGAACCCGTTGAACCTGATCCGGTTAGTACCGGCGTAGGGAGCAGGTGTGGAGACATTGCGCCATCGCAGCGTTGTCTGGCCGGCGCTTTTCCTGTCGCTACTTCCCCACGCCGCGCGCGGCCAGCCCGGCGTGCGTGCTGCGGCCCAGACCCCTGCCGAGGCGCTCGAGGAGGTTGTGGTGACTGCGAGCCTGCGCGGCTCGCGGCTCGCGGATCTGCCGGCGAGCGCGACGGTGCTCGGCGCGAAGACGCTGGCGCTCGCGGGCGTGCAGCATTTCGAGGACGTGCTCGGGCTCGTGCCGAATCTCAACTGGTCCGCCGGCACGTCCCGCCCGCGCTATTTTCAGCTGCGCGGCATCGGCGAGCTCGAGCAGTACCAGGGCGCGCCGAACGCCTCGGTCGGCTTCCTGATCGACGACATCGAGTTCAGCGGGATCGGCATGCCTGCGACTCTGTTCGATACCGGCCAGGTGGAGGTGCTGCGCGGGCCGCAGGGCACGGCTTACGGCGCCAACGCGCTGGCCGGGCTGGTGAGCGTGCATACCATGAATCCCTCGCGCGATCGCGTACTGCGCATCGAAGCGAGCGCGGGCGACTACGACACCCGGGGACTCGGCGGGGTCATTGGCGGGCCCGTGGGGACAGGGGATGCGGCCTGGCGCCTGGTGGCGCAGCGCTACCGGAGCGATGGCTTCCGGCGCAACGTCACGCTCGGGCGCGACGACACCAACGCGTACGACGAGTCGACGCTCCGGGCCAAGCTGCACCTGACGCCCGGTCGCGCGTTGGCTGCGGATTTGACGGTGCTGTACGCCGACCTCGACAACGGGTTCGATGCGTTCTCGGTCGATAACTCGCGGGTGACGCGCTCCGACAAACCGGGCCGCGACGCGCAGCGCTCGGCGGGCGCCGCGGCGCGGCTTGTCTGGTCCGGCAACGAGAGCTTCGAACTGCGCAGCATTACCGCGTTCGCGGACTCGCGCATCCGGTACTCGTTCGATGGCGACTGGGGTGCCGATCCGGCCTACGACTTCACTTCGCAGTTCGCGCGCTCACGCCGCACCCTGAGCCAGGAGCTGCGAGCGACCTCGCGCGAGGGGACGGCCGGCGGCGCGCGGCCCGACTGGATCGCGGGGCTTTATGTCCTCGACGCGCGCGAGGACAACGCTCAGCTCGATCTGTTCGACGGCGCGGTGTTGCGCGCTCTCACCACCCGTTATCGGGCGACCAATGGCGCGCTCTTCGGGGAAGCCGATTGGCGCGCGGGGGCCCGGGCGACACTGTCGCTCGGATTGCGCGGTGAACACCGCGCCGCGCGCTATCGGGATACGGATGGCAGTGCCTTCGCGCCGGGCGAGTCGATGCTCGGCGGGCACCTCGCGTACGAGCGCGCAACCGCCGGCGGACGGCGCGCCTACGTCACGTTGGCGCGCGGCTACAAGGCCGGCGGTTTCAACATCGGGGCGCTCGTGCCCGAGAACCGGCGCAACTTCTCGGCCGAGTACCTCTGGAACCTCGAAGCGGGCCTCAAGGGCGCCCTTGCTGGCGGACGTGGCGAATTCCAGGTGGCGGTCTTTCACATGCGTCGCCAGTCGCAACAGGTGCAAACCTCGTTCCAGGTCGACCCGGGCGACCCGCTCTCGTTCATCTACGTGACGGACAACGCGGCGCGCGGCGTCAACGATGGGGTCGAAGGTTCGCTGCGCTGGCGGGCGGAGGAGCGCTGGCAATTCGGAGGCACGCTTGGCCTGCTCGAGACGCGCTATATCGGCTACCGCTTCGGCGACCGCGACCTCGATGGTCGCGAGCAGGCCCATGCGCCCCGGTACGAGTATTCCCTGTTCGCGCAGTACCGGCATCCCGGCGGCCTCGCGGCGCGCGTCGATCTGCAGGGCGTGGCGGCGTTCTTCTTCGATGCGAGTCACGACCAGCGCTCGCAGCCGTTCCGGCTCGTGAATTTCAAGGCCGGGTATGAGCGCTCGCGGTGGTCGGCCTACCTCTGGGTGCGCAATCTCTTCGACGCCGACTACGCCATGCGCGGCTTCTACTTTGGCAACGAGCCACCCGACTTTCCACCGCGGCTCTACGTGCAGGCGGGAGACCCGCGTCAGGTCGGCGCGACGGTTGGGTACTCGTTCCGGTGAGCGCCCGCCGGCGGGTGCACTAGCGGGACATACTTACAATATGCATGAATTCATCGGCAGCCTGCTCGCCACCTCGCCGATCGAAGCGGCGTCGGTACTTTCCGGCCTCGGTTACGCGGTGCTGGCGGTGCAGCGCAAACACTGGTGCTGGGTGCTGGGCGGTGCGAGTTCGGCACTGCTCGCCTACCTGTACGCCCGCGCCCGGCTGCCGATGCAGGCGACGCTGCAGTTGTACTACATCGCTGTGGCGTTCTTCGGATTCTTCCACTGGTCGCAGGACGGCGCGGCGGCCGTGCGCGTCACACGTCTGCCGCTGCTGGTTCACTTGACGGCGTGCGCTGCAATCGTCGCCGCCGCGGCGCTGACGGCGAGATGGCTCGCCGGCAGTGCATCGGCCTGGCCGTACCTCGACTCGCTGACGACCTGGGCGAGCCTGTTCGCCACCTGGCTCGCGGCGCGCATGAAACTCGAGAACTGGCTCTACTGGATCGCGATCGACATCCTCGTCGCCGTGATCTCGGCCGCGCAGGGCCTGGCGGGGGTCGCCTTGCTGTACGTGGCGTACGCGGGCATTGCCGTCGTGGGTTTTCTCGCGTGGCTCGGCAAGTATCGCTCACCGCCCTCGCTGGCGGCCGAGCCGCGGTGAGGAGCGAGGTGCGAGGCGACGGCGTGCCCTGGCAGATGCTCAAGCCGGAGGTGTTGATGCTGGTTCCCGGCTGCGAGAGCGGGGAGGCGCCGTGCAAGGTCGCGGAGCTGGCGCACGGCAAGATCAACCACACGCTGCTGGTCGCGACGCGCGCTGGAGAATTCGTCCTGCGCCTGCGCGGTGCGGACGCTGCCCGGCTCGGCGTGGACCGCCGCCGCGAGTTAGCTCTGCAGCGCGCCGCCGCAAGCGTGCAGCTTGCGCCGGCGGTACTCGCGGTCAGCGCGGATGCACGCGCCAGCGTCTCGCCCTTCGTTCCCGGGCGTGCATGGTCGTCCGCGGATCTGGGCGATGCGCACAGCGTCGAGCGTTTCGGACTGCACTTGCGCGAGCTGCACGCGCTCGCGCGTCCCGTCGAAATCTCGCCGACGGTGTTCGATCCACTGCGCCACCTGCGGAATTACGCGGTGCAGGTCGTGCGCGCAGTGCCCGAGGACGCGCCGCTGATCGAGGCGGCAGTGGCTCGCGCGGCAACGGCGTTCGAGCGCGGAGGCAGTGCCGCGCGCGGCGCGGCGGTGACGCATCTGGATTTGCATCCGGATAACGTGATCGAATGCGCGCCGCAGCGCGAGCGTCTCGTCTTCATCGACTGGGAATACGGCGCGTGGGCCGATCCCGCTTTGGATCTCGCGGCCACGGTCGCCATCGAACCCGCCCTCGCGCCGCACCTCGAGCGCCTGATCGAGGCTGCCGGTCTCGGCCGCGTGTTATCCCGCGAACAGCTCGAGTCATTGCGCCTGGTGTTCGAGGCGACGCACTGGCTGTGGTACCGGGCGTGCCGGCTTGCGGGTCGAGCCGCTGCGGCCGAGGAGGAAGTGGAAACACGCCTGTTCGGCCGTCTGATGCGTGCGCGGTCCTGACCGAGATGGCGCGCGCAAAAGGGGCCGGGGGTAGCGCCGCCGCGCCCGGACCGGCACACTATCGCCCCCCGTCGAACCCCGGCCCGCGATCCGGCGTGTTTGCGCCGGGACCGGGGCTTCAGGTCGAGGGAAGATCATGGCGTTGCTGCGGGTGGTGGATCGGGACGGTGTCGAGCACGAGGTGGAGGGGAAGCCGGGCGCGAAGGTGATGGAAACCCTGCGCGAGCTCGACTACGGCATCGCGGCAATCTGCGGCGGCATGTGCTCGTGCGCGACCTGTCACATCTACATCGACCGCGACTGGGCATCCAGGCTTCCCGCGCCGATGTCGGACGAGAAAGAGCTGCTCGCCGAACTCGCGCGCTTTCAGGACAACTCGCGCCTTTCGTGCCAGATCGAGTTCACCGACGCGCTGGCGGGACTGCGTGTCACGATTGCGCCGGACGAGTGAGGTTGCACGATGTCGGTCACCACTGTTGACGTCGAGGCTCGCGGGCCGATCGCGGTCGTCACGCTCAACCGCCCGGAGAGTGCCAACACCTTGAGCCTGAAGATGGCGATGGATCTGCTCGGTGCCGCGCTCGCCTGCGAGCGGGATCCGGCCATCCGGGCGGTCGTGCTGACAGGTGCAGGCAGGAATTTCTGTTTTGGCGGCGACCTGCGCGGCATGATGTCCGAAGGCGGCGCGGCCGATGCGTACCTGCGCGAACTGACGTCGTATCTGCACGCCGCGATCTCGCACTTCGTGCACATGGATGCGCCAGTCGTCGCGGCGATCAACGGCGTGGCGGCCGGCGCCGGTGTCGGCTTCGTGGCGATGGCGGATCTCGCCATCGCGGGCGAGAGTTCGAAGATCTCGCTTGCCTACACGGGCGTCGGGCTGACGCCGGACGGCAGCACTTCGTTCTTCCTGCCGCGCATACTCGGAACCAAACGCGCGATGGAACTTCTGCTCACCAACCGCAGCCTAACGGCGGCGGAAGCGCTGCAATGGGGTCTCGTGAACCAGGTCGTAGCCGATTCAGAGGTGCTTCCCGAAGCGTTGCGCCTGGCCGAGCGCCTCGCAGCCGGGCCAAGAAGCGCGTATGGCAGGACCAAGCAGCTGCTCGCGGCCGGCGCGAGCTCCTCGCTCGAGGCACACCTCGTGCTCGAGAGCCAGACGATTGCGCGCCAGGTCGTGAGCGAGGAGGGGCGAGAGGGCGTTGCTGCATTTCTGGAGAAGCGCAAACCCAGGTATCCGTGACCTGGAGCGGTTGCGATGAGCTGGTACGTTGTCATTCTCGCCGCCGCAGGGGCCTTTGCGCTGTACCGCATCTACG
>JBAVOB010000316.1:0-12512 GCA_049691655.1 Steroidobacteraceae bacterium
AGCGGTGGCTTGCGAGGCGGCCGGCGTTCGCGGGCGAGCCGCAGCCGGCGCGCCGCCCGCAGACGGCGGCTTCGGAACTGTCTGTCTCACCGGACTCAGTGGCATAAGCGTCTCATGTGAGTTCGCGCGAAATCGTGAGTGTGACCGGCCGACCGTCGCGAGGCCTGATCGCCGGGCTCGTCGCAACAAGATCGCCCGCCGCCGGCAGCGCGTTGCCGCTGCGCGAGACGCGGGCTTCGACAATGACCGTCTGGAAATCCGAGAGCCTTCTTGTCGGCATCATCGCCATGCCGTCATCGAGCCTGAAGCGCACCGGCCAGGTGTCGACGACGGTGCGCAACACGGCGAGCGGCGGTCCGGGGGCATCGGGCGCCTTTGCATAGATGAAAAGTGTCATGCCGCGCGCCACTTTTGACCTCAGTGCCGGCGCGAGCTCGACGGTACCCGTGACCTCCGCAGCCGCACCCGCGGCAGACGCCGCCCCCATGCTCGGCGCGGGCTCAGTTCGGGTGATCGCGCCGCTCGCGAGCTGCTGCGCTTCAGCGATATTGGCATCGACGATCCGCTGATCCGGGGATTCCGCCGGCAGCACCGCGCGCAATTTCTTCCACTTGGACAGCGCGCCCCGGTAGTCGCGTTGCTCGAGCGCGAGGCTCGCGTCGAGCCACAGCCCCTTCGTCTGCCGCGGGTCGAGCCGCAGGGCGCTGCGAATGGCATCCGCCGGCGCGCCAACCAGTGAGCCGCCGGCCACCGCAGCGAGCACGTCCGCGTAATCGGCCCAGCTGTCCGCAGTCATCGCGTTCAGTTGCGCCGCCTTGGCATAAGCGGCAGCCGCTTCCGGCAGATTACGTGCGTGCCGCTGGCTCTCGGCGAGCGCGAGCCAGGCTTGGGCATCGCGAGGGTTGCGCTGCACGGCAGCCTGGTAGCGCGCCGCCTCGGACGCGGCGCGTTCGGCAACGTTCGATGTGGAACCGCCCGCAGCTGTCGGCGTCGACTGCGGCGCGCCGGCCGGCAGCTTGTGCGCGCGCGCCAGCTGCACAGCGTCGGTGCGTCCCACGAAATCGTAGGACTGCGCGAGCAAGGCCCAGTCCGCATCGGAACCGCCGCCTTGCGCAAGTTTCTGCTCCAGGCGCGCGATGGCCGCGTCCATCGGATCGGCCGGCCCGGCGTTCGCCCCCGCGCTTGCATGCGCCACGGGTACCGGGACCGCCGCGCCAGAGAGAGTAGCTAGCTGCGGGCTGCCCGTGCGCGAGTACAGCGCCACGGCAGCTCCGGCGACCAGGATCGCGGCCACCGTGGCGCCAAGCAACGCGCGGCGCCGCGGCGTCGCCCCAAGATCCGTGCCACGCAAGTGTGGGAGCGTCACGAACATGGCGCCTACACCCGTGAGCAGGCCGAGCACGAACCACAGCAGTCCACCAGCGGACATCGTTTAAGAATCCTCTTTAGTCGCCTTGCAAAGCGCGTCGAAAAGTCGGTGAAACATGCACTTCTCTTAGTACTTGTGCTTCGCCGCATGCTCCACAGCAGCATCAAACCACATCAGATTCGACCTGTCCCCTCCAACAGCGATCGCTGTCGCCAACACCAGACGCAACTAAGGCGAAATGAGTCACAATTTTGCATAGACTCGCTTTATTTAACGATATCCGGCCGCTGCGGCACCTGCTGGACACCACGCCTTTACCCGTGTGCCTGCTACAGTCTTCACCCCATGCAACCCGCCTATCTCGTTTACGCGCTGCCGATGGTCCTGATGTGGGTCTGGTACCTGCGTCGGCGCTCGCGGCTGGAAGCCATCAATCGTACGGTCAAGACGGAAGCGCGGCGGGCCGGGCTCATCGAGCCGGCGTCGCTCCATCCGATCATCGATCATTCGCGCTGCATCGGTTGCGGAGCGTGTGTGCGGGCGTGTCCGGAGCAACCCGAACATCAGGTGCTCGGCCTGATCGGTGGCAAGGCCAATCTACTGAACGCGACGGATTGCATCGGCCACGGCGCGTGCCGCACCGCCTGCCCCGTCGATGCGATTTCGCTCGTGTTCGGTTCCGAGACTCGCGGTGTCGACATCCCCCTGCTCTCCCCGCTGTTTGAAACCAACGTGCCCGGTATCTACATTGCGGGCGAACTCGGCGGAATGGGTCTGATACGCAACGCGCTCGAGCAGGGCCGGCAGGCCGTCGAGGCGATCCACTCGCGCCTCGGGCGCGGCGGCAAGGAGCACCTCGATCTTGTCATCGTCGGGGCCGGCCCGGCGGGATTTTCAGCCTCGCTCGCGGCGCTCTCGAAGCACATGCGTTGCGTCACGCTCGAGCAGGACTCGCTCGGCGGCTGCGTGTTCCAGTATCCGCGCGGCAAGCTCGTGATGACTGCGCCAGCCGAAGTGCCGATGGTCGGCACCGTGAAATTTCGCCACACGACCAAAGAAGAGCTGCTCGAATTCTGGCAGGAAGTGGAACGCAAGACCGGCGTGCAGATTCGTTACCAGGAACGCGTCGAGCGCATCGAGCGGACCGAATCGTGCTTTGTCGTGCGATCCGCCAAGGCCGAGTACCGCGCCGCCAATGTACTGCTCGCCATCGGACGACGCGGCACGCCGCGCAAGCTCGGCGTGCCCGGCGAGCAGCTGCCGAAGGTCGTCTATCGACTGATCGACCCGGAGCAGTATGCGGGCCAGCGCGTTCTTGTCGTGGGCGGCGGCGATAGCGCACTCGAGGCCGCAGCGAGCATCGCCGAGCAGGCCGGCTCGCAGGTGACTCTGTCATACCGCAGCGAATCCTTCTCGCGCGCCAAGGCGAAGAATCGCGAGCGCGTCGAACGGGCCGAGCGCACCGGTCGCCTGCGTGTGATGCTGTCATCCAACGTGAAGCGCATCGAACCGGCATTCGTCATGATCGAAGCCAAGGGTAATCTCGAACGCATCGACAACGACGCGGTGATTGTCAGTGCGGGCGGCATTCTGCCTACGGAGTTTCTGCAGAAGATCGGCGTGGCGATCGAAACCAAGTATGGAACTGCCTGATCGGGTACGGTTCGGCCGACGCTGGGGCCTGGCGTTCGCCGGGACCGTGCTGTGCGTCGCAAGTGTCGGGCTGCCGGCTGCAACGCCGCCGGACACCGATCCGCTCGAGCCTGCGAAAGCCGCGATCCGGCTCAAGTCATATGCGGAAGCCGCGCAGCTCGTCGAGCCGCTCGCGAGCCAGGGCAACGCACAGGCCCAGTATCTGCTCGGCTCGCTCCAGGCCACCGGTCAACTGGGCGCTCCGGATACGGCAATCGCCGCGCGCTGGTTCGAGAAAGCCGCGGCGACTGGTCATGCACGCGCCGCCTACAGTCTGGCGGTCCTCGCGGCCACCGCTCGACCGCAGGATGCGCTCGCCGCGCGGCGCTGGCTCGAAGTTGCGGCGAAGGGTGGCCTCGAGCCGGCACGCGAGGCGCTCGCGCGCCACACGCTGCCGCACGCATTCCTGCCGGAAGCCGATCTCGACGACGTGGACGCACGGCCTTACGCGTATCGGCTGGCGGCCGCACGCGACGACACGGCAACGCTCGCCACGTTCAAGGATTCCTCAATGGTGAATGCCGCAGATGCCTTCGGACGTGCCGCACTTGCCTATGCCGCCGCGAATGACGCCCCCGGCGCAGCCGCGTACCTGCTCGCGCACGGTGCGGACGTCAACCACGCCGACCGGTTTGGCGTCACGGCGCTCATGTTGGCCGCCGACGCGAAGCACGGTGCGGTCGTCGAGCCGCTGCTGCGCGCCGGCGCTCGCGCAGATGCGACCGACAGTGTTGGCAACACCGCTTTGATCTACGCTGCCCGCAGCGGCGATGCCGCGCGGGTGCAGGCAGTGCTCGCGGCAAAACCCAGAATCGATGCCCGCAACGTCAACGGCGATGCGGCGCTCGACGAGGCGCTGCGCATCCGCGCGCAGGACGTCGCGGACCTGCTCCGGGCGCGCGGTGCGGTCACCACGAGAAAGACTGCCCCGGCGTCGGCGCGGCTCGATTTTGTTCAGCGTCCTGGGCCGCGCGGCCCCGATCTTTACCGCGACTTGCCGGACATTGAAGTCGCCGCGAGCCGCAGTGACCCCGCACTCCTCAGCCTGCTGCTGCGCAAAGGCGCCGATCCCAACGCGGCGGGTCCGCGCGGCGTGACCCCATTGATCACGGCGGTCGCCGCGCAGACAACGCGCAGCGTCGAAGTTCTGCTCACCGCGCACGCCGACGCCACGCGCGCCAACGACCGTGGTGAAACCGCGCTCGGACTCGCGGTCGCACGCGGCAATCCCGACCTCGTGCGCATGCTGCTGCAGCACGGCGTGCGGCCGGACCTCCATGGCAAAGCGGAGGACTTTCCGGTCATCGAGGCGACGCGCGCGTCGCGCGTCGATCTTTTGCGCCTGCTGTTCGCGAGCGGCGCGAGTGCCGACGTCACCGACGCGCGGGGTCTCACGCCGCTCATGATCGCGGCGCGTGGCGGCCATGCGACCACGCTTGCCGCGCTGCTCGAGCACAAGCCGACACTTGGCTCGAAGGACAAGACCGGGCGCGACTCCGTGTGGCACGCGGCGGCTGCGGGTGCCAACGACGCCCTGCGCCTGCTGCTGGCGGCGGGTGCTCCAGCTCAGACGATCGACGCCGCCGGCGAACCGGCGCTCGGTGTCGCTGCGCGCAACGGCCATGCGGAAACGCTGGCGCTACTGCTCAAGGGCGGTGCGTCCGCGAGCGAGCCGGCAAAAAGCGCGACGACGCCTCTCATGCAGGCAGCGGCCGCCGGCTGCGCTGCATGCGTCACAACGCTGCTCGATGCGGGCGCGGCAGTCAACGCCCAGGATCGTTTCGGCGACACCGCGCTGATCGTGGCGACACGCGCGCGTAAACCCGACGCGGTGCGCACCCTGCTCGCGGCCGGCGCCAGCACGAGCTTGCGCAACAAGAACCGCGCCACGGCCAAGGACATCGCGACGGCACTTGGTGCAACCGAACTCGTCGCAGTGCTGCAAGCGAAGTGATGCCTTGCAAGGACCGGCCGAACGACCGCCATGTACCAACTCTATGTCGGCAACAAGAACTATTCGTCCTGGTCGCTGCGCCCCTGGGTGCTGATGCGCGAACGCTCGATCGCGTTCGAGGAAAGACTCCTGCCCTTCGACGAGGGGTCAAGCTGGACGAAGTTCCGGCACTTTTCGCCTTCCGGCAAGGTGCCCTGCCTGGTTGACGGCGACCTGACGGTCTGGGACTCGCTCGCGATCGCGGAGTACCTTGGCGAACGCCATCGGGGTATCTGGCCCGAAGATTCCGCGGTGCGTGCCTGGGCGCGCTGCGCGGCGGCGGAAATGCATTCCGGCTTCGCCGTGCTGCGTGACCGCTGCTCCATGAACTGCGGCCTGCGAATTCGCCTGAACGACATGCCGGCCTCACTCGAGCGGGAAATCGCGCGCGTCGACGAACTCTGGAGCGAGGGGCTGCGCCGCTTCGGTGGCCCGTTTCTCGCTGGCAGCGCCTTCACTGCGGTCGACGCGATGTTCGCACCCGTTGCGTTTCGCGTGCAGACTTATGGCCTCCGGTTGACCGCGCCCGCCTCCGCCTATGCGCGGCGGCTCCTTGCGCTGCCCTCGATGCGCAGCTGGTACGAGGACGCCCTGCGCGAGGTCTGGCGCGATCGGCCGCATGAAGAGGAGGCCAGACGACATGGCACCGTACTTGAGGACCTGCGAATTCCCGCCGCGTGACGCTTGACGAGCGTTCTGGAAACCGAACGCCTGGCGCTGCGCCGGCTGACGATCACCGATGCGCCGTTCATGCTCGGACTGCTGAACGAAGCTTCATTCCTGCGCTACATCGGCGACCGCGGAGTACGTAACCTGGACGATGCACGCAGGTACATCATTGACGGCCCCGTCGCGAGCTACGAGCGCTTCGGCTTCGGCCTGTACCTCGCGACGCTTAAGCCGGACGGCACCGCGATCGGCATCTGCGGGCTGCTGAAGCGCGATTATCTCGAGGATGCGGACATCGGTTTCGCATTCCTGCCGCAGTACTGGCGTCGCGGTTACGCCTATGAATCCGCGCAGGCCGTGATGGAACACGCGCGGCGCGACTTCGGTCTGCGGCGGCTCGTGGCCATCACCAGCCTGGAGAATGCCGCTTCGATCCGAGTGCTCGAGAAGCTGGGTCTGCGATTCGAGCGGATGCTGCGGCCGTCGCCCGATGCAGCGGAGATCAGACTGTTCGCGTGCTCGCTGTAACGCGAGCTACCACGTGCCGACGTTCTCCATGGACGTCCAGGGTTCGGCCGGGGACAGCGCCGCGCCCCGCTGCAGCAATTCAAACGAGATATTGTCCGGCGAGCGCACGAAGGCCATGCGCCCATCGCGGGGCGGGCGGTTGATCGTGACACCGTGCTGCATCAGCCGGCGGCACGTCGCGTAGATGTCTTCCACGGCATAAGCGATATGACCGAAGTTGCGACCGCCCGTATACACCTCGGCATCCCAGTTGTGCGTCAGTTCGATCTGCGCGGTCTCGTCCCCGGCGGCGGCAAGAAAGACCAGCGTATAGCGGCCCTGTGGGTAGTCCCTGCGCGAGAGCTCGGCGAGCCCGAGCGCGTCGCGGTAAAAGCGCAGGGACGCCTCGATGTCGGTGACTCGCACCATCGTGTGCAGGTATTTCATGGCGACCCCCGCGCGGCGCGCCAGACGGCCGCGGATCTCAATCTTAGTGCACGCGCGCTTGCCCGGACTCCGCGGCCGGGCGCGGTGCGGACCCGGAAACGGACCGCGGAAATTATCGCGCTATTCCAGTAAGTTACGTCAAACAGCATCGACGCAGCATGCGATCGCCGGGTATTCTTCAAAATCTGTGGTTACAAAAGTGTGAGCCCGTCGGCGGGACCTTCGTCACGCTGCTGACAACCGGAGGCGACCCGAGGCTCACGAAGCGCGACTATTGCGGCACGGTCATCGATTGCACGATCCAGGGCACGTGGACACTCCCCGACCACGATTCGACAGTCGGCGAAGCAAGCGTCGTTCGCGCAACGGCGGCGAGTCGCGTCCCGCGGCGCGGCGCGCGGACGGGGCCGGTCGCCACGCCGAGCAGACGATTGCAGGGATCGCGCTTCCCGACTTTCTCCGGGGCCCGGCCGCCGACACCGCAAAGAATCAACGGGGCCTGACCTGGCTCGATGCGGTCAAGGACACCAGCCGCGCGATGCTCGACATCGCGCGCTCGCCCTGGTCGGCCCTGGCACTCGCGCGCCTGCCGCGTGGCGATGGCCACTCGGTGCTGGTGCTGCCGGGTTTCCTGACTACCGACAACTCGACAATGCCGCTGCGCTGGTTCCTGCAGCGGCTGGGGTATCGCGTCCATGGCTGGGAGCTCGGGGTCAATTTCGGCTTCTCCACCGCCTATTCCTACGACATCGAAGTCCTGATCGAGCACCGGCTCAAAGAGGTCTTCATCGAGTCGGGCGACCGCAAGATCAGCCTGATCGGCTGGAGTCTGGGTGGCGTGTACGCGAAGGCGCTGGCACGGCGCTATCCGCAGCTGATCCGCGAAGTGATCACGCTCGGCGCACCGCTCAGGGGCGACGCCGGGGACGGCAGCGTCTGGCGCCTGTATGAGTGGGTGAGCGACATGGACTTGCATGCGCCCGAGATCGCGCAGAAGCTGCGGGAGCTGAGCGCGCCCCTGCCGGCAGTGCCGATCACGGCGTTCTACAGCCGCAACGACGGCGTCGTGCCGTGGCGCAACAGTTGCGAGACCCCTGGCCGGCTGGTGCAGAACATCGAGATATCCTGCTCGCACCTCGGCATGGGCTTCGATACCTACGTGCTGTACCTGATTGCGCATCGGCTCGCGCAGAAGGATAAGGGCGGGTGGATGCCGCTCGATGCGAGCGCGCTGCGCCGCCGCTTCGAGCGCGAACGACGGGTTTTTTACAGGAAAGATCGCTGACCGGTCGAGGTGGCTCTACCGGCCTTCGCTCAGGGCCATCATGGAACAGTTGAACGGGATCGAGAGCCTGTGGCTGCATCTGGAGTCACCGGACACGCCACGGCACGTCTCGTCGGTGACGATCTACGAACGACCGGCGGCAGCGCCGCCGATCTCGTTCGAGACTATCCTGCGGCATTTTCGCGAGCGCGCGCATCGCTCCGGCATTTTCCGCCGGCGCGTGGTCGAGACGCCGGGCGCGGTGGGGCGGCCTTACTGGATCGAAGACGCGCAATTCGACCTCGAGTATCACGTGCGCCACCTCGCGCTGCCCCGCCCCGGGGACTGGCAGCAGCTGTGCGCGCAGGTCGCGCGGCTCCACGCTCGACCGCTCGATCGCAAGCGCCCGCTGTGGGAATGCTATTTGATCGAGGAGCTGGACAGGATTCCCGGTCTCGCGCCTGGCAGCTTCGCGCTGTTCATCAAGACCCATTACGCCGCACTCGGTGGCGCGCTGGGCACGCAGCTGTTCGCCGCGCTGCACGAGCTGGCGCCCGACAGCAGGTCCTCGCCGCCGAAATCGGCACCCTATTTCGATCGCGTCCCGGCGCCGATGCAGTTGCTGTTGCGCTCCGCGGCCGACACGCTGAAGACTCCGATGGCGCTCCTGCGCTACGGCGCGCTGCATGCGCAGCCCTTGTTGAGCTGGGGCTCGACGCAGCTGGGGGCGTTCACGCGCCGCAAGTCAGCCGACGGCCATGGGGACGAGTCCGCGCGGTTGCATGCACCGCGCACGCGCTTCAACTCGCCGGTCACGGCCCATCGGGTGGTGGAAGGGGTGCGCTTCGAACTCGCGGAAGTCGAGCGGCTCCGCGACCGCGTGCCGGCCGCGACGGTGCTCGATGTCGCGCTGACCGTGATCGGCGGCGGTTTGCGACGCTATCTCGATTCGCACGTCGAACTGCCGACGACCAGCCTGGTGGCCGAGGTTCCTACCATCAGCCGCTCCGCCATGCCGGTCTATGCGAGCCGCACGCTCGCCGAAGCCGCCATCATGTCGCTGCACACCGATACCGAAAGCGAGCGCGAGCGGTTGCTGCGCATCGTCGAGGACACGCGGCCGCGTCGCGCCGATGTCGAGAAGTATCTCGGGCGGCGCCTGATGCTCGACGCCGTGCAATTCGTTCCGGATGCCCTGCTGGGCGTGACGATCGACATGGTGCAGCGCGTGCGGCTGTTTGGCCGATTGGGGCCACTCGTCAACACCACCGTGGGATCGGTGCGCGGCCCGGATGCCCCCCTGTACCTGGCGGGCGCCAGACTGGTCGCCTACTTCGGCCTGCCTGCGCTCAGCGAGATGAGCGGGCTGGCGCACCTGGTCGGCTATTACCATGGCAGCCTCACGATCGGGGTGACCGCGTGCCGCTCGATGATGCCGGACCCGGAGCGCTACGCGCTGTGCCTGCAACAGGCGTATCGTAGCCTGGTCGACGAACTCGGAATCGCCGCCTCGGGCGGCCGGCCGAAGGCGCCGAAAATCAAGAAGATCGTGCGCGGACCGCGCATGCGGAGCCGACGGGCGCAGCAGCGCGCGCGGTCGCGACCCGCGACGCGCTGAGCCGACGCGGTGGAACAACAGGGGACATGACGGTGCAACAACTCTCTGGCGTCGATAGTTTCTTTCTCTATAACGAACGCGGCAATGTCTATAACCACGTCGCTTCGCTCGCCGTCTACGATCCCTCGAGCGCGCCCGAGGGCAAGGTGCGGTTCAAGGACATCCTGCGCCATTTCAGCCATCGGCTCGATCAGAGCCAGGCATTCCGGCGGCGGCTGGTGGCAGCGCCGCATGATCTCGACCGGCCGTACTGGATCGAGGATCCGGACCTCGATCTCGAGTTCCACATTCGCCACATCGCCTTGCCCGAGCCCGGCGACTGGCGCCAGCTGATGATCCAGGTGGCGCGGATTCATTCGCGGCCCCTCGATCGCAGCCGGCCGCTCTGGGAAGCGTATGTGATCGAAGGCCTGCATCGCATCCCCGGCCTGCCGGAAGGTTCGTTCGCGGTTTTCATCAAGTTCCACCATGCCGCGGTCGACGGCCAGGCGGGCGTCGAGCTGCTGCGCGCCGTGCATTCGCTCACCCCCGACCCGGACCCGCCTGCAGAAGATCATCCGGCGCGCTACGTCGAGCGCGAGCCGACCGCCGTCGAGCTGTACTCGCGCGCGGTCATGCACACCTTCGACCGCACGATCGGGGCGGGCACACTCTATGCGCAGATGATTTCCAAGTTCGGCGGCGCGCTGGTCAACGAGCTGATGCGCCAGCTCGACCCCAGAGGCACCGAATCCAAGAAACCGGGGCCGTTCCCCGGCGTCGTGCGCGCTCCCAAGACGAGATTCAACCGCCGCGTCTCGGCGAACCGCGTCATCGAGGCCGTCGCCCTGCCGCTGCCTGCGATGAAGACGGTGCGCGCACGCGTCGAAGGCGCGACCATCAATGACATTTTCCTGGCTGTCGTCGGCGGCGCCCTGCGCCGCTACCTCGAGAGCAAGCAGGAACTGCCTGAGCGCTCGATGATGGCGCTGATGCCGATGAACGTGCGCGATCCCGCGCTGACTACCGCGCCGGGCAATCAGATCGGCGGCATCCCGGTGGCGCTGCGCACGGACATCGCGGACCCGATCGAGCGGTTGCGCGCGGTGCATGCCGCCGCCGACGCAGGCAAGCAGACCGCCGACAAGATGGGCCGCGACCTGTTGATGAAGATGATGAACGTGCTGCCGAACTTCGCCGCCGAGAAGTTCCTGCAGCTGTATCTGTACCCGCAGCTCAACGTCACCGTGTCCAACGTGCGCGGGCCGGATGTGCCGCTGTACGTGGCGGGCGCGCGGCTGGTGCACTTCTATCCGGTCAGCATCGCCTCAGATTACATCGGGCTCAACCACACTGGATTCAGCTACAACGGGCTGCTGTGGATCTCGGCGGTCGCCTGCCGCAACATGCTGCCGGACCCGGCTTTCTATGCGCAATGCCTGCGCGAGAGTTTCGACGAGTTGCTGGCGGCGAGCGAAAAACTCGAACTGCCCGGCGCCGCGGGCAAGGGTGAGCACGCGCGGCATGTGAAGCCGGCTGCCGTGGCCCCCGCGCGCAAGCGAGCCCCCAGGCGTTCCGTCAACAAGAGTCCGCGGGAAGAGCGCAGCGCCACGCCCCGATGAGCGGCCGGGCTGACGGATGAGCGCTGCGATCATCAGCGCCACCGCAGGTTTGCCATTGCCGTCGTACGTGCGACTGGTAGACGTGCGTGGCGGATCCTTCAAGCGATGGCTGCTGCACTCATCGCTCCGCGTTACCGCCAAGCGCATACCCATTACCGGCGTCGATGCACCACGCCTGCGGCATCGCCAGGAGCGATTCGACCGCCGTTTCGGCAAGGCGCAACCGGCGATGCGCGCAACGCCGGTCGATGCCGGTGGGGTCGCCGCGGAATGGCTCGAGGTGCCCGGGTCGCGCCCGGATCGCGTGCTGCTCTATTTTCATGGCGGCGCCTTTCTGTTCCGGTTTCCGAGGATCCACACAGGGCTGGTGGGCCGCTGGTGCCGGGATCTCGGCGCGCGCGCGCTGATGGTCGATTACCGGCTCGCGCCGGAACATCCGTTCCCCGCGGCCTCCGACGACTGCTTCGCCGCGTATCGCTGGTTACTCGCAAGCGGCGTGCGGCCGGCGGACATCGTGATCGGCGGGGATTCGGCGGGCGGGAACCTCGCCCTCGGCACGCTGCATCGCATCAAGGCCGCCGCGCTCCCGCTGCCGCGTTGCGCCCTGCTGCTGTCGCCCGTGGTCGACTTCACGATGAGTTCGCCGAGCCTGGTCATGAATGCGCGGCGTGACCCGATGTTCACGCTGCGCGCGCTGACGGCGATGCGCGGCCTGTACGCTTCGCCACAGGAATACCTGAATCCGGCGGTATCGCCGCTATTCGGAGACTTCACCGGCTTGCCGCCGATGCTGTTCCAGGTCGGAAGCGAAGAACTATTGCTCGACGAAGCCGTGCGCGCCGCCGCACGTGCACATGCATCCGGGGTCGATGTGGAGTTGACGATCTGGAAGCGCATGGCGCACGTGTTCCAGGCGCTCCCCGTGCCGCAGGCCGCGCCGGCCAATCAGCAGATCGTGGATTTCATCCAGCGCCACGCGGGCTGGCGCGCCTGATCCCCGCCGTCAGCCCGGTCGTTCGATCGCGACGACGGACGCCGTGATTTTCTCGGCGCGCCGCAGTAAAGTCACTGCGCTCGCACGACCGACACGGCGATAGTCGAGAATCCGTTGCAACCGGTCGATGCCAGTGACGACCTCGCCGTCATACATGACGATCAGGTCGCAGACCTCGATGCCCGCGGCGGCGGCCAGGCTGCCGGGTTCGACGTCGCGCACGCGCACGCCCGACTCATTGCTGAGGTCGTGATGATGCGCAATGCGGCGCGCGGAGCCCGCCTCGAGGTGCACGACGGCTGGCGCGGCAGTGCGCGCCGCGCCGATGACTGCATCCGAATAGGCGTCCAGCAGTTCG
>JBAVOB010000317.1:0-2214 GCA_049691655.1 Steroidobacteraceae bacterium
TGGTCTCGGCGGCGGACGGGCCGATGCCGCAGACCCGCGAGCACATTCTGCTGGCACGCCAGGTGGGGGTGCCGTACATCGTGGTGTATCTGAACAAGTGCGACATGGTGGACGACGCCGAGCTGATCGAGCTGGTGGAGATGGAGGTGCGCGAGCTGTTGACGAAGTACCAGTTCCCGGGCGATGACACGCCGATTGTGCGTGGTTCGGCGCTGAAGGCGCTGGCGGGTGATGCCGGTGAGCTGGGTGCGGAGTCGGTGATCAAGCTGGTGGCGGAGATGGACCGTTACATTCCGACCCCGGTGCGGGTGATCGACAAGCCGTTTCTGATGCCGATCGAGGACGTGTTCTCGATTTCGGGACGCGGCACGGTGGTGACCGGGCGCATTGACCGCGGCATTGTGAAGGTCAACGACGAGATCGAGATCGTGGGCCTGAAGCCGACCACCAAGACCACCTGCACGGGCGTGGAGATGTTCAGGAAGCTGCTGGACGAGGGCCGGGCGGGCGACAACGTGGGGGTGTTGCTGCGTGGCACCAAGCGTGAAGAGGTTGAGCGCGGGCAGGTATTGGCGAAGCCGGGCAGCATCAACCCGCACACCAATTTCGAGTGCGAGGTGTACGTGCTGACCAAGGAGGAGGGTGGCCGTCATACGCCATTCTTCAAAGGCTACCGGCCGCAGTTCTATTTCCGCACCACCGACGTGACCGGGACCATCGAGCTGCCGGCGGGTGTCGAGATGGTCATGCCGGGGGACAACATCAAGATGGTGGTGGAGTTGATTGCGCCGATCGCGATGGAGGAAGGCCTGCGCTTCGCGATTCGCGAGGGCGGCCGCACCGTCGGCGCCGGTGTCGTTTCAAAGGTACTGAAGTAAGCAAGGCAACGGAAGGGCAGTAGCTCAATTGGCAGAGCGGCGGTCTCCAAAACCGCAGGTTGGGGGTTCGATTCCCTCCTGCCCTGCCACCCGTAGCGGGAACAGATGAACGAACAAGCAGGCAATGGCGGCGTCGCATTTGTCGACGCCCTGAAGTTGGTGCTGGCCGCGGCCGCGTTGGTCGGCGGCGTCGTCGTCTATTACTGGTTCGGCGAGCAGCCCGCGGTCATCAGGGTTCTCGCGGTGCTGGCCGGTCTCGCAGCCGGCATGGTGCTGCTCTACTGGTCGCTGCCGGGCCGCGAACTCTGGGGTTACGTGCAGAACTCGCGCGTCGAGCTGCGCAAGATGGTCTGGCCGACGCGTGAGGACACCTGGCGCACGACGCTGGTCGTGTTCGTGTTCGTGCTGGCGCTCGGCGTGTTCTTCTGGCTGGTGGACATGCTGCTCGCCTGGGGCGCCAGGCATGTGACCGGGCAGGGAGGCTGATGTGGCGCTGAATTGGTACGTCGTGCACGCCTACTCGAATTTCGAGCACAAGGTCGCGAGCAGCCTGAAGGAGCGCGTCAAGCTGCACGGGCTCGAGCACAAGTTCGGCGACGTGCTGGTGCCGACCGAGGAAGTCGTCGAGATGCGCGCCGGCCAGAAGCGCCGCAGCGAGCGCAAGTTCTTCCCGGGCTACGTGCTCGTGCAGATGGAAATGGACGACGAGGCCTGGCATCTGGTCAAGGAGACGCCGAAGGTCCTCGGGTTCATCGGCGGCACGCCGGAGAAGCCGGCGCCGATCACCGAGAAGGAAGCGAACGCGATTCTGCGCCGTGTCGAGGAGGGCGTCGAGAAGCCGAAGCCGAAGGTGCTGTTCGAACCGGGCGAAATGGTGCGCGTGACCGACGGCCCATTCAATGATTTCACCGGGGTAGTCGAGTCCGCCAATTACGAGAAGAGCCGCCTGCAGGTCGCGGTTCAGATTCTCGGCCGGTCGACACCGGTCGAACTGGATTTCGGGCAGGTCGAAAAAGTCTGAACCGGGGAGCCGCAAGGCGCCTGAACCCGGGAGCGAGGAAAGATGGCAAAGAAAGTACAGGGCTACATCAAGTTGCAGATTCCGGCAGGCGGGGCCAATCCTGCGCCTCCGGTCGGGCCCGCGCTCGGACAGCAGGGCGTCAACATCATGGAATTCTGCAAGCAGTTCAACGCCGCAACGCAGAAGGAAGAGAAGGGCCTGCCGATCCCCGTGATCATCACGGTGTACAGCGACCGCAGCTTCAACTTCGTCCTGAAGACGCCGCCAGCCGCGGTGCTGATACGCAAGGCGATCGGCATCGAGAAGGGCTCCGGC
>JBAVOB010000318.1:0-4648 GCA_049691655.1 Steroidobacteraceae bacterium
GCTCAAGGTCGCGCCGCGCCGGGACGGAGACTGGAAACTGGCGATCGATTCGCCGCTCGTCGGGCTCGAGAGCCGGCTGCCAGCGCCGCTCGCCAAGGATGCGGCGACCGAGTTGCCACTGCATGTCGATATCGAGCCGGAGGCCGGTCCGGCGCAGCTCGTATCCTTGCGCGCCGCAGCGCTACGCGCGCTGCTGCGGCTCGCGAGCTCGAGCGATGGCGTGGTCCTCGAGCGCGGCAGCGTGAGCCTGGACGATGCGATGCCGCGGCTGCCGTCGACACCGGGATTGGCAATCCGAGGTCGCGTGGCCCGATTCGATCTTGCTGCGCTGCTTGCGCTCGTCGCTGCGACCAGCAAGGGATCCACGGCCGCCCTGACCGACCTCGACGTCGAGGTCGGTATGCTGTCGTTCGCGGGCCAACGATTCCCCGACGTTCGAGTCAGCGCGCACCCCGGCGATGCGCGCGAGGTCGCCATGCTGCTGACCGCGCCGGCGTTCACTGCACGTTTCGACTACCCGGGCACAGGCGCCGCCGGCCCGGGTGCAAGGCTGCGCCTCGATCGCCTGCGCCTGCAGGGCCGTCTCGACGATGCACAGCTGCCGCGCCTTGGGGTGGCGTTGCCCGTAACCGGCCTGACCGTCGAGATCGGCGATCTTGAATGGGATGGAATGCGGCTGGGCCAGGTCGCGGCGCGGCTCGAGCCCGGGGACCGCGCCCTGCGCGTGACGCAGTTGCAGGCGACCCGTCCGATGCAGGACGTACGCGCTACAGGGCGCTGCGCGCTCGAGACGCAAGACTGCCGGTTCCGCTTCGACATCGCGAGCCGCGATGCGGGAACCAGCCTGCGGGATTTCGGTTTCGACGCGGCGCTGGGCGCGAGCGAGGCGCGCCTGACGGCCGACGTGTCCTGGCCGTTGTCGGCAGGCGGTGGCCGCTGGATCAGCCGCGTCGCGGGCCGCGTGCGACTCGACGCGAGCGACGGCCGCATCGCGGCCGCAAGCGGCTCGAATCCGCTGCCGCTGCTGTCGTTCCTGCCGCTGTACTCGCAACACTCGAGCCACGCGTTCCCGGGGGCCGAAGGCGACGCGGGCGTGACCTTCGACGCGCTCTCGGGAAACTTCGCGTTGGCCGACGGCTTCGCGACCACCGACGACCTGCGGCTCGTCGCCGCCGACTACGAGGTTCTCGCCCGCGGGCGCATCGGGCTGAACGATCGCGATTACGACCAGCAACTCGCAGTCCTGCGTGGCAGCGACCGGCTGCCCGAGCCGATGCGGCGGATGGGGGCGGGGCAGCGCCTGGCGGCCGCCTGGCTCGTCGTCCGACAGGCGCTCCTCGCGGCACGCGGGGTGAACAACTCGCGGCTCTATCGCCTGAGCGGTCGCTGGGAGTCCCCGGTCATCGAGCTCGACCAGGGTCCGCGCTGAGACGCGCACTCGCGCCTGCAGCGGCGCGGCAACATGCTCGTGTTAGATTGCCGGTCATGCGAGTTGCCGCTCTCCAGATGACCTCTGGTCCCGACGTCGCGGCGAATCTCGCCGCGGCGGAACCGCTGCTCGAGCGGGCCGCAGGGGATGGCGCCGTGCTGGCGGCGCTGCCGGAGAACTTCGCCCTGATGGGACTCGCCGAGGGCGACAAGCGCGCCATCGCGGAAGCCGAAGGTGCCGGCCCGATCCAGGATTTTCTCGCGCGGGCCGCGCAGCGCCTGCAACTGTGGGTCGTGGGCGGGACCCTGCCGCTGCGCATACCGGGCGAGTCCCGCGTCGCGGCCGCGTGCCTCGTGTACAGCGCGGCCGGCGAGTGCGTCGCACGCTACGACAAGATTCACCTGTTTGACGTCGACATACCGGGGCGCGACGAGTCGCACCGCGAATCCTCGAGCATCGCGCCGGGCTCGCGGCCGGCCGTAGTGGCCACGCCCGCCGGCCGTCTCGGGCTCGCCGTGTGCTACGACGTGCGGTTTCCGGAACTCTTTCGCACCCTGAGCGCCCAAGGAGCGGACGGGTTCGTGGTGCCGTCGGCCTTCACGGCGCCAACGGGCCGGGCCCACTGGGAGACGCTACTGCGCGCGCGCGCGATCGAGAATCTCGCCTACCTGATCGCGCCCGCGCAGTCAGGTTTCCACGCTAACGGTCGCGAGACCTACGGCGACAGCATGATCGTGGATTTCTGGGGGCGTGTGCTGCAGCGCCTGCCGCGCGGCACGGGTTGCGTGACGGCCTCCCTCGATCCCGGCGCGCAGGCCGCCGCGCGCCAGGCGTTTCCGGTGCTGCGGCACCGCGTGCTCTGAATGGTCCTGGTTGCGGAGAAACTGACATGGCTGTGCCCGAAGCTGCTGGCGCCACCGCGAATCCGCTGGATATTGCGCGCGAACTGATCCTGCGACCGAGCGGGCTGGACGAGGGGCGGCTGGATCGCGTGATCGGCAGCGTCCTCGGCGCGGCAATCGACGCCGCCGATCTTTATTTTCAGCTGTCGCGCGAAGAGTCGTGGTCGCTCGAGGACGGCATCGTCAAGGAAGGCAGCGCCAGCATCGAGCAGGGCGTCGGCGTGCGCGCGCTGGCGGGCGAAAAAACCGGCTTCGCCTATTCGGACGAGATTCTGCTGCCGGCGCTCGAGGAAGCGTCGCGGGCCGCGCGCGCGATCGCGCGCCAGGGCGTGGACCGTTCGGTCGCCGCGTGGCGCCCGGTTGCGGGCCACCAGCTCTACCTGCCCATAGATCCCGTCGCCAGTCTCGCGGACGATGAAAAGGTCGGCTGGCTCGAGCGTATCGACCGCGAGACGCGCAGGATGGACCCGCGGATCGTCCAGGTGACTGCGAGCCTGATCGCGGCGCACGACGTGATCCTCGTCGCGACGAGCGACGGCCGGCTTGCCGCCGACGTGCGTCCCCTCGTGCGCTGCAACGTGTCGGTGATCGTCGAGCAGAATGGCCGGCGCGAGCAGGGCTACTGCGGCGCCGGCGGGCGTTACTCCCTCGTCGAACTCGTGCGCGGCGATCGACCGCTCGCGCTGGCCCGCGAAGCAGTGCGCCAGGCCCTCGTCAACCTCGACGCCGTGCCAGCCCCTGCGGGCACGATGACCGTGGTGCTCGGGCCGGGCTGGCCCGGCGTGCTGCTGCACGAGGCGATCGGGCACGGGCTGGAAGGCGACTTCAACCGCAAGGGAACTTCCGCGTTCGCCGGCCGCATCGGGCAGCGCGTCGCGACCGAGGAGTGCACCGTGGTGGACGACGGGACGCTCGCCGGTCGCCGCGGTTCGCTTAGCATCGACGACGAAGGCACGCCGACGCAGTGCACCGTGCTCATCGAGAATGGGATCCTGCGCACATACCTGCAGGACACGCTCAACGCGCGGCTGATGGGCACCGGCTCGACGGGCAACGGTCGGCGGGAATCCTTCGCGCACGTCACGCTGCCGAGAATGACGAACACCTACATGCGGGCCGGACCGCACGATCCCGGCGCGATTCTGCAGTCGGTCGAGCGCGGCATCTACGCAGTGAATTTCGGCGGCGGCCAGGTCGACATCACGTCGGGGAAATTCGTGTTCTCGGCGAGCGAGGCATACCTGATCGACAAGGGCCGCGTCGGCGCCCCGATCAAGGGCGCCACCCTCATCGGCAACGGGCCGGACGTGCTCACGCGCGTATCCATGGTCGGCAACGACATGCAGCTCGATGCAGGCGTCGGCACCTGCGGCAAGGATGGGCAGAGCGTACCGGTCGGGGTGGGACAGCCGACACTGCGCATCGACAGCCTCACGGTCGGTGGTACCGCCTGAGTCCATTTCGCCGCGCCTTTACGTGCCATCTCGCGCGACATATGCGTCTCGCAAGGCAGGCATCCGCCGGGCATGCTGGCCCGGAGCGGACTGCAGGATGCGGTGGAGCGCAACGCCCCGGCGCAGGGATTGCGCACCGCTCGGGTGCGGGGCAGCATGCATGCGCGGATCCGCTCTGCCACCATGAGGGGCGCATGAAGGACACCCGACCGACCCTTTCCAGGCCTGTCTACGAGAGCCTGCCGGCTATCTATGTCCTGGCGGGCGTGATCGCGCTCGCGTTGAGCTACGTGCGCGGCCGGGGCTGGCTCAGCTCGTTGCTGGCACTGGCCGGGCTCGCCGGCGTCATTGGCGGAGGCGTCGTGTGGCTCAGGCGGCGGGATTTCCGCACGCTGCGCGACAAGTATCCAGGCGGCTCCGGGGACTTCTAGACAGTCAGCTGCGCGATGTGGCAATCGCCGCGCCATCGGCCGCCGCAAGGCCGGGGCTACTGTCCGATGCAGAACGCCCGCGCTGCGGGCGGTTGTCAAAATACATCAGCTCGTGATCCCCGATCGTGATGACGTCGCCGTCGTTCAGGCTGCAGCGCCGCACCCGTTTGCCCTTCACGTAGATGCCGTTGGTGCTGTTGAGGTCCTCGATCACGCTGAACTCGGTCGTCGTGACGATCTGGCAGTGATGGCGGCTGACGAAGCGGCTGTCGATCTGCAGGTCGTTGTCCCGGGTGCGGCCGATGATGGTGCGGCCGAGCATGAGCGGCAGCTCGAGGATGTTCTTGCCCTGCGCCGCGAGCACCACGTGCCCGAGCGCCTGACCACCGGCGTGCTGGCCGGACGCCGCCGGCGCGGGCGGCTGCGCGGCGT
>JBAVOB010000319.1:0-1620 GCA_049691655.1 Steroidobacteraceae bacterium
GCGACTAACCCGGCGCAGTTCAAGCTGCCCGATGACCATGTCACGGACGGCTATGGCAAGGAAGTTTCGTTGCTGATGGGTCTGAACAGCGCCGACGGCCGTGGTAACTTCACCGCCTACGCGAGCTGGCAGCAGATTGATCAGGTCCTGCAGGCCAATCGCGACTACTCGGCCTGCTCGCTCGACACGGCCCCGCCGACGGTGCAGTTCCTTTGCGGCGGTTCAAGCACGTCCTATCCGGGTCGTTTTACGAACTTCCTGCCGGTCGGCAATCCCGCCAGCGTCAACGCGACGGTGGATTCGACGGGTGCCGGCAACACGTTCCGGTCCTTCTCGGCCGGGCTCGATCAGTACAACTTCGGACCGCTGAATCACTACCAGCGTCCGGAACAGCGTTACGCCCTCGGCGGGATGGGTCATTTCGAGCTCAACGACCGAGCCGATGTTTATACGCAGCTGATGTTCTCCGACTATCGCTCGATCGCGCAGATCGCGCCGGGCGGAGATTTCGGCGACACGACCCAGCTGAATTGCGATAACCCGCTGATGTCCGTGCAGCAGAAAAACACGATCGGATGCACGGCGGCCCAGCAAGCGGCTGTCGGCGTGCAGAAGGATATTTACCTGCTGCGCCGCAATGTCGAAGGTGGCGGACGCCAGCAGGACTTCCACAACAACTCGTTCCGCGGCATCGTCGGTGTCCGGGGCGACCTGTCGAAGGCCTGGAGTTACGATGCGAGCGCGCAGTTCTCACGCGTCACGGCGGACCAGAAGACGCTGAACTATTTCGTCACGGAGCGCATCCAGCGGGCGCTCGACGTGGTGGCCGGTCCGAACGGGCCGACCTGCCGCTCAGTGATCAACGGCACGGATAAGAACTGCGTCCCGTACAACGTGTTCCAGATCGGCGGCGTCACCCCGGCGGCCCTGAACTACCTGCAGGCGCCAGGATTGCAGACGGGCATCATCGACCAGGAGTTGTACAACGCCTCGTTCACGGGCGACCTTGGCAGCGCAGGCGTCAAGCTGCCGACGGCGAACGAAGCTGTCAGCGTCGCGCTCGGCGCCGAGTACCGTCGCGACAAGCTGGTCAACACCACCGATTCGCTGCTCACGACCGCCGCGCTCTCGGGCACGGGCGGACCGACCATCAGCGTTCAGGGCGCGACCCAGGTCACCGACCTCTTCACCGAGGTCCGCATACCGATCGCCAACGACAAGACGTTCGCGAAGAAGCTCGGCGTCGAACTCGCCTATCGCTTCTCCGATTACGGCAACAGCCTGACGACCGATACCTACAAGGTGAGCGCCGACTGGGCGCCAATCGATGCGGTGCGCTTCCGCGGCAGCTTCCAGCGCGCCGTGCGGGCGGCGAACATCGTCGAGCTGTTCACGGCCCAGGGTTTCAACCTGTTTGACATGACGGGCGACCCCTGCGGCGCCGCGGCTCGCAACCCGAACGCCACGGCGGCCAAGTGCATCGCGAGCGGGGTACCGGCAGCCAATGTCGGCTCGTCAGCGCTCGACAGCCCGGCCGGCCAGTTCCAGTACAATCAGGGCGGCAACCCGAACCTGCAACCGGAAAAGTCCGATACGGTGTCCTTCGGCATCGTGTTCACG
>JBAVOB010000320.1:0-5649 GCA_049691655.1 Steroidobacteraceae bacterium
GGTGGGCACCGCCGAATTCTCCGACGCCCCGGCGGCCGCGCGCCGCATTCCACGCATCGGCGACGCGCACGCGGTCGACCTCGAGCGCGTTCTCGCGCTCGCGCCGGACGTCGTCGTGGTCTGGGAGGACGGCAATTCATCGGCGCAGATCGCGACGCTCGAGCGGCTGCAACTGCCGATCTACCGCGTGCGCGTCGCGAGCCTCGCGGATCTGCCGGCATCGATCGAGCGGCTCGGCGACCTGGCCGGCACCGCGCCGGCCGCGCAGGCCGAGGCTGCACGCCTGCGAGCGAAACTCACAGACATTGCCGCGACCTACCGCGGCCGCGCGCCCCTGCGGGTGTTCCTCGAGATCTGGAATGAGCCGCTGTACACGATTGGCGGCGCGCATCCGATTTCGGACGCGGTGCGTTACTGCGGGGGCCTGAATCTTTTCGGCGACCTGCGGGGCAATGGCCCGACCATTTCGATCGAAGCCGTCATCGCGCGCGATCCACAGGCGATCGTCGCGATCGCTCCCGTCGGCGCGGCCCAGGCGTGGCTCGCCGCATGGCGCCGGTTTCCGTCCATCGATGCCGTACGGCGCGGCGCGCTGCTCGCGTTCGAAGACCAGCGCCTGTCGCGACTCGGGCCCGGCACGATCGATGCGACGGAAGTGCTGTGCGCACAGCTCGCTACGGTGCGTGCTGCGCGCCCAGGCGAGCCGCGTATCGACTAGTCGCGAAAATTCTCGAATTGAAGCGGCAGTCCCAGTCCGCTCTTGCGCAGCAATGCAATCGCCGCCTGCAGCTCGTCGCGCTGCTTGCCGGTGACACGCACCTTGTCGCCCTGGATGCCCGCCTGCACCTTCAGGTCCGCTTCCTTGAGGATCTTCTGGATCTTCCTGCCGGACTCCTGATCGATCCCGTGGCGCAGCGCGACCGCCTGTCGCGCTTCCGCAAGATTCACCTCGGCATCCTTGATCTCCATGCAGGTCACGTCGATGCCGCGCTTGCCGAGCCGCACCCGCAGGATGTCGAGCATCTGCTTCAGCTGGAATTCCACCCTGGCCCGCAGCGTGACCACGAAGTCCTCGAGCGCGAAGGACGCGCCCTGGTCCTTGAAGTCAAACCGCTGCGCAAGCTCGCGGTTAGCCTGATCGACCGCGTTGGCGACTTCATGCGCGTTGAGCTCGGACACGACGTCGAATGAAGGCATGAGGTACCGGGTGACCGCGATGAGCCCTGCGGCTCAACTGTACGCCGGCGCGGGGAATCCATCGGCTCCAGCGCGCCAGGGCGTCCAGACGAGCGCGACCTCGCCCACGGCGATGTCCGACTTGCGCGGCGTGATCTGGACGCTGCGGATCGGGATGGTCGCGGGGTCGAGCTGCGTGCCGAGTGCGGCGATTTCGGAATCGAGCTGCGCCTGCAGATCGACGAGACGCTGATTCAGGACCTCGACACTTTCGCCTGCCCGGTCGACATCGCCGCTCTCGCGGCCGAGGCGACTGGCCGAGCGGACCGCCGTCGTGGCCCGTCCGATGTTCGAGACTGACACGGCCTTGCGGCCGAGGAATGCGCCGAGAATCGTCGCACCGACGGAAATCGCGGTCTGCATCTTCTGCTGCGTGAGCTGCGATTTCTCACGCTCGACGCGCTCGGTCGCGCGGCGGATCTGGTCCTGCAGGGTCACCAGTCTTGCCGAGTACCTCTGCCGCAGATCAGTGGCCTGCGCGTCACGCTGTTCGCGTACCTTGAGTGCCAGCCGTGCCCGGAAGTCGCCCTCGGACTCTCCTGGCGCCGAAACCTGCTTGAGCGCATCGCAGACGAGCACTTCTGCGCGGGCGCTCTCGTAGAGGTGGCTCGCGAGCGTCTTGCTCCAACCACTGTAGCTTGCGCCACGCATCGCCGGGCCCGGCAGCGCGCCGAACGAGGCGCCGGCCTCGGGGGACTTCGACAGACGCGCCTTCAGGTCGGCGCTGGTGCCGGCCTCGGCCCACAGCACGTCCTTGCCGTCGTCGGACAGCGGCGCGAGGTAGGCAGTGGTCTGCCACTGGTCGAGGGCAAGCTTGCTGTCGACGAAGTGCAGTTTGGCGAGCCCTATCACCGCCGGTCGGTAGTTAGTCGCGCCGCTTCCGGAGGCGGCCGGCAGGAAATACTCGGCGACATCGCCGACCAGCGCAGGGCGGCCGCTGGCGACGCCGGACGCGGGCGCGGCGCTCGTGGCCGCAGCAACGCCGGCCGCTGGGCTGCCGGCCGCACTTTTGCGCGATGCCATGACGCGGGCGATCTCCGCGCCCGTCAACGGGCCGCGCAGATAAGACAAGGCCCAGCGGCTCTTCATCAGTATCGCCGCGTCCTCGTGCACGTTGCGCATCAGGAACACCCGCTGGGTGAGTGCGGACATCATGCGGTCGAGCCCGGCGCGATCGAAGTTGCCGGCGCCCGCGAGCGCGCTCTCGAGCCCGTCGAGCACGCGCATCTTGTCCCGGTCGGTCTGCAGGCGGCCGACCAGCCACGTGCCGGCGTTGCCGAGGCCCTTGTAGTCGAGGTCGACCGGGTTCTGCGTCGCGAGCACGCAGCCGAGGCCGAACGCGCGGCCCTGCTTGAGCAGCGTCAGCATCGGGGTCTTCGACGGCGGGTTCGCGCTCGGTGGAAAGTAGCCGAAGATCTCGTCCATGTAGAAGATCGCGCGCAGCGAGCCGGTGCCCGATTGCGCACGCATCCAGGCGATCAGCTCGTTCAGGACCAGCGTCACGATGAACATGCGCTCGGGATCCGTGAGGTGCGCGATCGAGATGATGGAAATGCGCGGCTTGCCTTCGGGGGTGAACAGCAGGCGCTGCGCGTCGAGCGCCTCACCGCTCATCCACGTGGCGAAACCGGGCGAGGCGAGCAGGTTGTTGATCGCCATCGCGAGCTGCATGCGGTCCTTGGCGGGGAAGAACGTCTCGAGATCGAAAGCGCCGACCTTGTCGAGCGGCGGCTTCTGCACGGCCGCGATGAGCGCCATCATGTCGAGACCCGTGCCCGCGCGCCACGCGCGCTCGAGAATGTTCGCGAGCAGGATATGTTCGCGGCTCTGCACCGGATCGGCATCGCGGCCCAACAGGTTCAGCAGGCCCGAAACGACCGCACTCACCCGATCCCGCAGCGCGGTCGAGTCGGCGAGCAGTTCAGCCGCCGGCGGCGCGAAGGAACGCAGAACACTGAGCGGCAGGCCGGTTGTGGCGCCCGGCGTGTATATGGCGATGTCCGCCGAATCGCGGAACTTCGCGATGCGCGCCGGCGGCTCATTCCACTCGGCAAGACCGTTCTTCCACATGTCCGCCGTCTGCGCGGCATAGGCCTCGACCGTCACGCCCTTGCGCTGCGCCTCCGCGGGGTCGACCCACGGCGCGAAATCCTGCGGCGCCAGGTTCGGGAACGTGAGCAGCAGGTTCGCGATATCGCCTTTCGGGTCGATGCAAATCGCCGGCACGCCGTCGATGGCCGCTTCCTCGAGCAGCGCCAGGCACAAACCGGTCTTGCCGCTGCCGGTCATGCCGACGCATACCGCGTGGGTAGTCAGGTCCTTCGAATCGTAGAGAACCAGATCGTCCTTGAGGGCGCTCTTCTTCGCATCGTACTCACGACCGAGGTAGAACACGCCGAGTTTCTCGTAGTCCATGCCAGCTCCCTGGAGCCCGCAACCGTGGGCTGTTACTGCCGAGACGCAATTGTGCCGCAGGCGGTTGCGATCCACTACACGCGATTGGCGCACGCGGTACATGGAGCCCGCGAACGGGACTCGCCAGTCCCGATCGCGCCGGTCGCAGGGCGCTCAGCCGGCAGCGCTCTCGTACACTTCCCAGCGGCGCAGCTGGGCGCTCACACGATCGCCCGCGACAAACTGGTCGCGCTCGTAACGCTCGCGGCTCAGTTCCGCCTCGAGCACGTCGGGGATGCCGTCGAGCGCGAGTTCCACGCGCACGATGGAGCCGAGCACGCGCACCGCCCTCACGTACGCCGGCCAGTCGGCGGCACTGCGCTGGATCTCGATTTCATGCGGACGGACCAACACGCTCACCAGGCCGCCGGCCGCCGCTATCCCCGCTGGCCGTGCCAGCTCGATCGGGCCGATGCGGATGCGATCGCCGCTCACACGCCCCTCGAGTTCATTCACGGAGCCGAGAAAGCGGTGCACGAACACCGAGGCGGGCTGGTCGTACACCACGTCGGGCGCACCCATCTGTTCGATGCGCCCGGCGTTCAGCACGACGATCCGATCGGCCATATCGAGCGCCTCGTGCTGGTCATGGGTCACGAACACGCTCGTGAAATGCAATTCCCCGTGCAGCCGGCGCAGCCAGCGCCGCAGCTCGAGCCGCACCTGCGTGTCGAGCGCGCCGAACGGCTCATCCAGCAACAGTACGTCCGGCTCGACCGCGAGCGCGCGGGCGAGCGCGACCCGCTGGCGCTGGCCGCCCGACAGCTGCGCGGGATAACGCTCGCCCGCCCACTCGAGTTGCACGAGCTCCAGCAAGTTGGCGACGCGCTTCGCGATCTCAGCCCGCGCGGGCCGGTCACGCCGTGGCTTCACCTGAAGCCCGAATGCGACATTGGCGCTCACCGTCATGTGCTTGAACAGCGCGTAGTTCTGGAAGACGAATCCGACCCTGCGCTCCCGGGCGGGCCACAGCGTCGCATCCTGTCCCGCTAGCATCACGCTGCCGGTATCCGGCATGTCGAGCCCGGCGATGATCCTGAGCAGCGTCGTCTTGCCGCAGCCGGACGGGCCAAGCAGCGCGACGAGCTCGCCGGTCGCCACGTCGAGGTCGATGCCCGTCAGCGCCTGGAATACGCCGAAGCGCTTGCTGATGCCGCGCAGATTGATGCTCATGACCGCGTGCCCTGCGGTTCGCCGCCCACAGGCTCGGGGGCGCGCCACTCCAGCAGATGCTTCGCCGCGAGCGTCACCAGCGCGAGCAGCGCGAGCAGCGCCGCGACGGCGAATGCGCCCACGTGATCGTACTCGTTGTAGAGCAGCTCGATGTGCAGCGGCAGCGTGTTCGTCAGTCCGCGGATGTGGCCCGACACGACCGACACCGCGCCGAATTCGCCCATTGCCCGCGCATTGCACAGCAGCACGCCGTACAGGAGACCGAGCCTGATGTTCGGCAGCGTCACGCGGCGAAACGTCTGCCAGCCGCTCGCGCCGAGCGACAGCGCCGTCTCTTCATCGTCCTTGCCCTGCGCCTGCATGAGCGGGATCAATTCGCGCGCCACGAACGGGAATGTCACGAACAGCGTCGCGAGCACGATGCCCGGCACCGCGAAAATGATCTGCACGTCATGTTCGAGCAGCTGCGGGCCGAACCAGCCCTCGGCGCCGAACATGAGGACATAGACCAGCCCGGCGATCACCGGTGACACCGCCAGCGGCAGGTCGATGAGCGTCACCAGCGCGCTCTTTCCCGGAAACTCGAATTTCGCGACGGCCCAGGCTGCGGCCACACCGAACACCAGATTGAGCGGCACGGAGATCGCGGCCACCGTCAGCGTGAGGCGCATCGCCTCCAACGCGGCCGGATCCCTGATGGCGCTTGCCGCTAGTCGCAAGCCCTGCGAAAGCGCCTGCGAGAACACCGCCAGCAGCGGCAACAGCACCATCAGCGCGAGATACATG
>JBAVOB010000321.1:0-3540 GCA_049691655.1 Steroidobacteraceae bacterium
CCATACCGCCTGTCGCTGCGACGCCAGAGCCTGAGCAGGTCCCGCCCGCGATGGAGCCGGCCCCGACGCCGACACCGCCCGCCGTGCCGGAGAAGGCGCCGATCAAGGCAGTGCGGCCGCCGGTGACCGAAGCGCCCGGCACATCCTGGGTCGACACGCTCAAGACGTTCTGGTTTGTGCCGGTGCTGCTCCTCGCCGGGCTCGGCGGCCTGGTCGCCTATCGCAAGTACCAGGCGAAGCAGACCGCCGCGTTCGATGAAACGCTCGGCCGGCTCGCGTCGGAGGACACCCAGGATCGCCTGCGCGCGCTCGATTCCGACGATACCACCCGCATGCGCAAGCCGACGGGGACCGCGGGGGATTCGTTTGTCGTCGAGGAGTCGGGTGCGCACCAGCGTCCGGCCGGGCTTGCCCCGGTCGCCGCGGCGCCGCCGCCCGTCAAGACCGAAGACACGATCAGCAGCGAATCGGCGATCAACCTCGACCAGAGCGACCCGCTCGCCGAGGCCGATTTCCACATGGCCTATGGGTTGTACGACCAGGCCTCCGACTTGGTGCGCATGGCGATTGCCCGTGAGCCCGACCGACGCGACCTGAAACTGAAATTGCTCGAGGTGTTCTTCGTCTGGGGCAATCGCGACCAGTTCTTGACCACGGCGCACGAGCTCGCCGCTACGCGTGCCAGCGCCGCGCCCGGCGAGTGGGACAAGATCGTCATCATGGGCAAGCAGATTGCCGCGGACGACTCATTGTTCTCGCAGTCGGGAGGTTACTCCGCCGCCGGCGCCTCCGGCGTCGACCTCGACCTCGAAGGCGGCCAGAACCGCGTCGACTTCGACCTGGCGGCTGAACCTGCCGGCGCAGGCGGGGACGGCGGGATGATGGCCAACCGCAAGGAATCGACCGCCGAACACACAGCGTCCTCCAGCAGCGCCGTGGACTTCCTGCTCGATGACCCGGGCCGCGGCGGTGACCTCGGCGCAGACTCGGCGCGCGACACGACCGCCGAGATGCCCATCGACGCGGATTCCCCCCTCGGTGCCGTCTGGGCGGCCGCGGATGGAAGCGATGCGCCCACGGTCGAGCAGCCGGCGATCCGCGGCGGGGACAGCCCCACGATCCGGCAGAAAGTCGAACACGCGCTGCGCCAGAGCCCTAAGGCTGACCAGACCGCCGAGGTGGCACTGGACGACCTCGGCCTCGATCTCGGGGCCGACCACGCCGAGCATGCCGACCTCGGCGACGAGGAACCGACCTCAGACGCGCCGACGATGGTCGCGGGCTTCGATGCGCGCTCGAAGCGCCTGATCGATGAAGCGGAACGCCGCGTGACCGCGACGCCGGCGGCGACGATGAGCGGCACGTGGCTGGTGGAAGACGAGCCGGCGGGGTCCGTGGACACTGGCGTCACGGCGGAAATGCCCCGGACCGTGGACGCTGGCGTCACGGCGGAACTGCCCCGGACCGTCGGCGCCGGTGGGCATACGGGTGAGACCTCGCGGATCGCCGCCCTCAAGGTGGACGAGCTCGATCTCGACCTCGGTGAGGTGGAGCCGGCCACTGCCGGACCGAGCGATTCTACGGCGGTGCAGACGCGGCGCATCTCGACCGAGGAAATGGCGCTGCCCGATCTCGAACCGGTCACGATGAGCGAGGTCGGCACCAAGCTCGACCTCGCCCGTGCGTACATGGATATGGGCGATCCCGACGGTGCGCGCAGCATCCTGCAGGAAGTGCTGGCCGAAGGCTCCGTCTCGCAGAAGCAGGAAGCGCAGCGCCTCATGCAGACGCTTCCGGGCTGAACAGTTCCTCCGGCTCCGCGCGCGGGCCGCTAGCGCCACGCATGCATCGCGTCGCCGCCGGTATCGAGTACGACGGTGCGCTGTTCCGCGGCTGGCAGAGCCAGGAGTCGGCGCGGACCGTCCAGGCCGAAGTCGAGCGCGCGCTGAGCCGCGTGGCGGGCGAGGCGATCCACGTCGTTGCCGCGGGGCGCACCGATGCCGGAGTGCACGCCGCGGGCCAGGTCGCGCACTTCGATGCCGCGGCGGTGCGCACGCCGCGCGCCTGGTTGCTGGGTGCGAACACCTACCTGCCCCGCGATGTTTCCCTGACGTGGGTGAGCGCGGTCGCGGGTGACTTCCACGCACGCTATTCGGCCGAGGCGCGCTCCTACCGCTACCTCATCCTCAATCGCGGCGCGCGTTCGGCGCTCGCCGCGACGCGCGCGGCCTGGATCCACCAGCCACTCGATCACGAGCGCATGGCCGTCGCCGTCGCACCGCTCCTCGGCGAGCACGACTTCAGCGCGTTCCGCTCGAGCGACTGCCAGTCGCGCTCGCCGCTACGCCGCATCGAACGCTTTGTCGTGACGCGCGCTGCGGACCGCATCGTGCTCGAGGTGACGGCCAACGCGTTCCTGCATCACATGGTGCGCAATCTCGCGGGCCTGCTGATCGCGATCGGGCGGGGCGACCTCGAGCCGGCCGACGTCTCGTCACTGCTCGCGGGCGGGGACCGTACGCGCCTGCCGGCGACGGCACCGCCGCAGGGGCTCTACCTCGCCTCGGTCCGCTACGCAGCGCGCTTCGGCCTTCCGGCCCCGCCCATTCCCGCGAGCGGCGATCCGCTATGATTCGGCGGTCCTGACCCGCCGGCGCCACCGAGGGAAGCCCGCAGCATGACGTGGTTCGAGAAGATCATGCCCTCGCGCATCAAGACCGAGCGGCGCACGCGCTCGGTACCCGAGGGCCTCTGGATCAAGTGTTCCGCGTGCGACGCGGTGCTCTATCGCGCCGAGCTCGAGCGCAACCTGAACGTCTGCCCTAAGTGCAGCCACCACATGCGCATCGGCGCGCGGGAGCGACTCGCGACGTTCCTCGACGAGGACCACACGCCGATCGAGATCGCCCCGGACATCGCGCCCGAGGACCCGTTCAAGTTCCGCGACAGCAAGCGCTACAAGGACCGGCTTGCCGCCGCGCAAAAGGCCACCGGCGAACTCGATGCGTTGATCGCGGTCGCCGGCCGGCTGGAGGAGATGGATATCGTCGCCTGCGCCTTCGAATTCCAGTTCCTCGGCGGTTCGATGGGCTCGGTGGTGGGCGAGCGCTTCAAGCGCGCTGTGGACTGGTGTCTCGAGAAGCGCACGCCGCTCGTGTGCTTCTCCTCGAGCGGCGGCGCGCGCATGCAGGAGGCGCTGTATTCGCTCCTGCAGATGGCGAAGACGAGCTCTGCCCTGGCGCGGCTGGCGCAGGCGCACTTGCCGTTCATTTCGGTGATGACCGATCCGACCACTGGCGGCGTATCGGCGAGCCTCGCGATGCTCGGCGATCTCAACATCGCGGAGCCACGGGCGCTGATTGGCTTCGCCGGCCCGCGCGTCATCCAGCAGACGGTGCGCGAGACGCTGCCGGAAGGCTTCCAGCGCAGCGAGTTTCTGCTCGAGCACGGCGCGCTCGAAATGATCGTCGACCGGCGCGACCTGCGCGCCCGCATCGCGACGATCCTGCGGATGCTGATGCACCGCCCGGCGCGCACGGC
>JBAVOB010000322.1:0-4990 GCA_049691655.1 Steroidobacteraceae bacterium
GCTGCGGCCCGTCGCGACGCAGCTGCACGCTAACGCCGCGGCACCGGTCGATGCCGGTGTCGCACGCCTGCGCGGCGAGCGTTGGCGCCCGCAGAGCAATCGGTTGTTTCACGCGTATCGGCGCATCGAAACGCTCTTCGGCGGCGAGCCTGGCGACCGGCGCTTCCGCAGCCTCACCCAGCGTTACGAGGCGCCGGAGGCGATCGGTACCGGGTCGGGTGCCGAGCTGCTGGCCGCGGCCCGCGCGCTGCCGGCCGCCGACCCCTTGTTCGCGGATGCCATCGAAACGGCGATTCTGCGCCGCTTCGCCTGGGCCGACGGGCTGTCGACGTTTCTCTCGGACGCGTATCGCGGCGGGATGGTCACGAATTTCATGTTGTCCGCCTGCGCCATCGTCGGCGGGATCGCCTACCTCCCGTTGGCGAGCGAAGGCAAGAAGTGGCTGTTCGCGCTCCTGGAATTCGTCCTGCTGTCGACCGTCCTGGCGATCATCGGTTTCGGCAGGGCGCATCGCTGGCACAACCGGTGGTTCGAAACGCGCCGCGTGGCGGAGTATTTTCGCCACGCGCCGATACTGCTGCTGCTGGGCGTTGCGCGGTCGCCCGGGCGCTGGCCACGCGGCTCGGAGACCTCGTGGCCCGAGTGGTACGCGCGGCACACGCTGCGCGAGCTCGGCCTGCCGCGCATCGCGGTCACCACGGGCTATCTGCGCGAGGCGCTCGGATCGCTGCTGCGACGGCATGTCGTGCGCCAGCGCGACTACCACCTGGCAAAAGCCAGGCGACTAACTGCCGCGCATCACCGTCTCGACAAGGTGTGCGAGGCTCTTTTCGTCCTCGCCGTGGTTTCGGTCGCAGGCTACCTCGCCCTGAAAGCCGGCGGTGCGCTGGCGCTGCTGCCGGCGCATCTCGCCAGCGACGCCTCGGCCGCCTTCACTTTCCTGGGCGTGCTGTTTCCGACCCTCGGCGGAGCGCTGGCGGGAATCCGCTACTTCGGTGATTTCGAACGCTTTGCTGCGATCTCACGCGTCACTGCGAACAAGCTGGACGCGATCGAGCAGCGCATCCGGATTCTGCTGGCAGCGCCAACCGCGGAATTGCGTTTCTCGCAGGTTGCCGATCTCGCCCACGCGGTCGACGATGTCGTGGTGACCGAAATCGAGAACTGGCAGGCGGTGTTTGGCGGCAAGCACCTGACGCTGCCAGTGTAAATGTTATGCTGCGCGGCGTAGCAAGGCCGCGGCTGCGGGAGCAGGGACGATTGTGCCCGCGAGAGGACCAGGTCAGGTCAGAATTAATCAAGCGAATCAATGGTCTGCTCGTTTGGCGCGACGAGTTACCCGCGTTCCGGCCCCAGGGTCCCGCCGCGCTGCTGTGCAGTGTCAGCTCGCTCCAAGGCGCTCCAGCATTGAGTCGCTTACCATGGCACCGGATCAGCGCAGACCAAGCCGTTTCACAGCAACCGGCCGCTCTGATTATCAGGAACATCAACCTGGACCGAAGAACGCGGGTCAGCTCAATTCATCGCCGCTGTCTTCTTGCGTGCTGCTCCGTCATTTCGATTTCCCAACGGTCATCCGATCTTTGGCGGTACATTCGCGTTCAACCGGAACAGGTTGGTCGGATCGTATTTGGCCTTCAGCGCAACGAGCCGCTCGAAGTTGGCGCCGTAATTCTCGCGATAGCCGGCCATCGTCGTGTCTGAATCCGAGAGGTTCGTGTAGAAACCCTTGGTCAGCGGCTCCAGCTCGCGCCAGCTCGCGCGCATCTTCGACATGTTGTCATCGATGCCGTCCTTGTTCGGCCACAAACCGACGGTGATCAGCGCGAAAAGCATGTCTCGATTCGGGAATGCTGTCGCGGCCGGTGCCATATGCCGGTACGCCCCGCCACCATGATCGAAGAGGATCAGGTACCAGTTCGGCATTCGCTTGAACACGTCGATGATGAGATCGACGCCATCATCCTTGAGCTGCGTCAGGAACCCGCTCTTCAAATAGTAGTACTTGCCGATTCCGAGAAGCTCATCGGCGCCGGACTGCAATGCCACATACGGCATCGGCGCGATGTCGTCATGCGCCGGTTTGCCGAAAGCACGCAGCTTCTTGAGCCAGGCCTCGCCTTTGCCACGATCGCCTGACCAGCACACTTCGATGGCGACCTTGGGACCGTCAGGTTCCCAGTGCAAATCAGGGGCTAGGTTGACGACCTCGGGCGCGTCCTGCGCAATATCGCGATAGTGACGCAGCACATCACGCGCCTGGTCGAGCGGCCAGACAATGTTTCCGCCGAGGATGACCGGATCCATCTGGTGAAGCCGGTATTCGATCGAGGTCACGACACCGAAATTGCCGCCGCCGCCGCGCAGGCCCCAGTAAAGATCGGGGTTTTCGTGATCGCTCGCCCGGAGGAAACGCCCGTCGGCGCTAACGACGTCGAATGAGGCGGCATTATCGCAGGCGAGCCCGAAGCGCCGGCCCAGCCTTCCGAAGCCGCCACCGAGCGTGAGACCGGCGGCGCCCGTGTGCGAGACGGTGCCCGCCGTGGTTGCGAGCCCAAAGGCGGCACATTCATGATCGAGCTGCCCGAGCAGTGAGCCCGATTCCAGATAGGCGCGCTTGGCTTCCCGGTCGACACGCACGCCCTGCATCGGCTGCAGGTCGATCATCAGCCCGCCATCGCAGCTCGACTTGCCCGAAAGGCTGTGGCCACCGGCGCGTACGGCAGTCAGCAACTGGTGCTCGCGTGCGAAGTTGACGGCGTGCCGGACGTCGGAGGCGCCCGTGCAGCGCGCAATCAATGCAGGCTTCTTGTCGAACAGCGCGTTCCAGACGCGACGAGTCCGGTCGTAGTCCGGGTTATCCGGTAGCAGCACGTCGCCACGCAGGCTGGCAGCGAGGGCCTCGATCGAGGAACCGGGCAGCACGACCTCGCCACCCGCGAGTGTCTTGGCCGGCAGGGCGCCGACACCCTTCAGAACCGACGCGAATCCACGGAATGGCCAGGCCGTAGCGAGAGCAAGACTCGCACCGACAAAATGACGCCTTTTCATGACTACCTCCCTGAAACCATGGCAACCGTAATGTTAATTTAGACCTCGTGCTCGCAGCGCACCAGCATGAAGGCGCCCGGCAAACCCCTTTCGTGGACTGACCAACTGCTGTGGAGCTGTGCAATTCTGCGCCGGTTTCAAGCAGTGTCAGCGTTTTTCGCTCCATGTCGACACATCGCAATGGCACGTGGGGTACGTTTGGGGGTGCGTGAGTGCTTATGAACGAAACCCTCTTTCCACCCAGGTGCTTAGGCTTGACCTCGGGTCCAGCCCGGGGAGCCAACTGGATTAAGCGCCTGCAGATACGTTCTCACACGCCCCAGCAGAGTTTCCTCAACTTTCTCTCGCGTTCGGCACGAGACTGATGCGCGGTACCCATCACCCTTCATCCGTCGCTCGCAGCCGCCAGCGCTCCAGGTAGTCGCGCGCTTTCTCGCGGTAGCCCTCGCTGCTCATAACGGTCGTACCACCGCGCGTGACGAAGATGTAGTCGCCGCGCGGCGTGCGGCTGATCTCGGTGACATGACTCGTATTGACCAGACAGGAGCGGCTTACGCGCAGCATCGGCTGCAGGTGCATTGCCGCCTCGGCCTGGGCGAGCGTGCTGCGGGCGCGATAGCTATCGCGACCGATCCGCAGCGTCACATAGTTGCGATCGGCTTCGACGAGCTCGATCGCGGCCGCGTCCAGCATGTGCATTCGGCCATTGGCTTCCCCGAGAAGTCGCGCTGGAGGCGCGGAAAGCGCGGCCGCGCGCTCTTCCAGTTGCCTCAGCAGCGTGACCAGCGTAGCCGCGCGCTGTTCGGCACTTTGCGTCGCGTGGAACCGCCGTGCACGTTCGAGCGCCGCGACGCTGTCGCCGAACTCGGCGACGACCTCGAGATCGCTGGCGTTCGCGCAGCAGTCGCGTAACGTGCGCCGCGCCACCGGCTCATCGTCGACAATTGTCACCTGCATCGGTCGCGCACAGCGGGCATCGTGAGCTCGGTCGTCCGCCAGCCAGGAGAATGCGCGCCGCTATGCACAATCGCGCGAGCGATCGACCGGGCGCTTGCCAACATCAACATGTCGGCACGAGTGCATCTCAGCGCAGGGTAGGCGCGCCGCGTAACAGATGGCAGAACGCCGACGTCAGCGCGGGCGCTCGCGCATGACGTCGGCGCGAACGAGGGCCACGCGTGCTCGGGTTGTCACCATCCGCGATGACTGTCGGTGGAAGCAACTAGAGCGAAGCGCGGACCGAGCAGCGCGCAATTCTCCGCCTGTGGCCAGGCCACGCGACGGCGCAGCATTTGGCCGGAAATGAACCGACCACGCGCCACACTGCGAATAACGCTAACTGCGTCAGCGTCGCCTCGGCCGTACGATCTCGAATAGGAGTCGTGAAGCACTGGGACATTCGCCCAGCAACGTAAATGATCAGCCCGCTTCTTTATGACCCAGGTGCGATGTCCAGTTTACGGTGGCGGCGCGGGCCCTCAACGAACTGGTCCAAAAGGCGTGAGATGGTTGCAGCTGGATCGAGTGCAGTAACCGTCTATCACCAGTCACTCTGCTTCGATCGCAGCCACTCGATCCCATACAGGGACTCGAACTTCTGCTACTGTGCGCGGCAAACGCGACGGGTGACTTGTCTATCCGAAGTCTGAGTTATCGCTCTTATCTAATTGGAATAGCAGATATTATTGGTGCCCGGGAGAGGACTCGAACCTCCACGGTGTTACCCGCTAGTACCTGAAACTAGTGCGTCTACCAATTCCGCCACCCGGGCGAGCAGCCGGATCTCGCCGCGCTGGCGCGGCGAAAGAGCGGCGGAATGTACGCAGCGATCCGGGAGCTGTCAATTGAACCGAGAACCATGAGCGAGAGAAGACGCACCAGCGGCCGCACGCGCGGCGGGACGGCTGCCGGGAACCGCCGCGGCGGCGCGGGCCGCGAC
>JBAVOB010000323.1:0-1906 GCA_049691655.1 Steroidobacteraceae bacterium
GCAGGCGCCCGGCCCGGCTCCGCAGGTCGCGGCGCGCGCCACGTACAGTCAGGCCGTCGAACGCACCGCACCAGCGGTGGTGAACATTTACACGGCCCGGGTCGTCACGGAGCGCGTACCGCCGAGCACGCTCGGGGAGTTGTTCGGTGATGTCATGCCCCACTACCGTCAGCGCGTCGAGCGCAGCCTCGGGTCGGGCGTCATCGTCGATCCGGTTGGACACATCGTGACCAACCATCACGTGATTGCCGGCGCCGATGCCATCCGCGTGCAGCTCGCGGACGGCCGCGGAGCGCAGGCGCGGGTGGTGGGACGCGATCCGGACACGGATCTCGCCGTGCTGCAGATCGACCTGAAGAATCTGCCGGTGATGCCGCTCGGGCGCTCCGACCAACTGCGCGTCGGGGACGTCGTGCTCGCGATCGGCAACCCGATCGGCCTGTCGCAGACCGTAACGCTCGGCATTGTCAGCGCGACCGGGCGCGGTCAGCTCGGCGTTGCGACCTTCGAGAATTTCATCCAGACCGATGCGCCGATCAATTTCGGCAACTCCGGCGGAGCGCTCGTCACGGCACAGGGCGAGCTCATCGGCATTAATACGGCGGTGCTCGCCAAGAACCTCGGGGTCGAGGGTATCGGCTTCGCGATTCCCGTGAACCTGGTGCGCGGCGTGATGCGCGCGATCCTCGAGCAAGGGCGCGTCATCCGCGGCTGGATCGGCGTGATGGCCGAGGACGTGACGGCCGATCAGGCCGCGCCGCTCGGCCTGTCGCGCGGTGGCGTCGTGATCTCGAATCTCTACGTCGGCAGTCCTGCTGCGCAGGCGGGCCTCGAGCCCGGGGACCTGCTGATCTCGCTCGACGGCCTGGCGGTGGAGCGTGCGCAGGACGCCATGGCGCATGTCGCGGCGAAGCAGCCAGGGACGAAAGTTGAAATCATCGGCGAGCGCCAGCGCGGGCGATTCAAAGTCACGGTCGCCGTGATCGCGCGGCCGCGCGCGACCTGAACCTCAGTTTGGCACGCGGCGGATCTGCGCGCCGAGCCCGGCGAGCTTCTCCTCGATCGCCTCGTAGCCGCGATCGATGTGATAGATGCGCTCGATTTCCGTGCGCCCTTCCGCAACGAGTCCGGCGAGCACCAGGCTTGCGGACGCGCGCAGGTCGGTCGCCATCACCGGGGCCGCAGTGAGCTTCGGCACACCTTTGATGATGGCCGTATTGCCCTCGAGACGAATCTCGGCGCCGAGCCGCCGCATCTCGAGCATGTGCATGAAGCGATTCTCGAAGATGGTCTCGATGATCGTGCCGACGCCGTCGGCCACCGTGTCGAGCGCTGCGAACTGCGCCTGCATGTCCGTGGGAAACGCGGGATAGGGCGCGGTGCGCAGATCAATCGATTTCGGCCGGCGGCCGCCCATGTCGAGTTCCACCCAGTCGTCGCCGACACCGAGCTTCGCGCCCGCATCCTCGAGTTTTGCCAGGATCGCGTCGAGATGCGCCGGCCGTGTGTTCCTCAGCCGCACGTGCCCGCCGGTGATCGCCCCGGCCACCAGGTATGTGCCGCTCTCGATGCGGTCCGGCAGCACTTCGTATTCCGTCCCGCGCAGCCGCTTGACCCCCTGGATGACGATCTTGTCGCTGCCCGCGCCCTGGATCTTCGCGCCCATGGAGATCAGGAAGTTGGCCAGGTCGACGACTTCGGGCTCGCGGGCCGCGTTCTCGAGCACCGTCTCGCCGTCGGCGAGCGCCGCGGCCATCATCAGATTCTCGGTGCCAGTCACGGTGACGGTATCGAGCACGAGCCGCGCGCCGTGCAGGCGCGACGCCCGCGCGCGAATGAACCCGTTCTCGATCGAGATCTCGGCGCCCATCGCCTGCAATCCCGCCACGTGGATGTTCACCGGCCG
>JBAVOB010000324.1:0-1784 GCA_049691655.1 Steroidobacteraceae bacterium
TTCTCAAACCGGATCCGTTGCACGCGCGGCCGGCATTGCCGGCGCACGAAGTACTCCTGAAACCCGAGGATGCCCTCGTCCGTGTCGAGAATTGTCGTGAGCGGATCATCGGTCATCGGCGTGATACGGGCGCGAATGCCGAGCCGTGCGCAGAGTTCGTCCGTGACTGTCGCGAGTGTCGCGCCCGAGCGCAACCGGTCGCTGCGCCAGACGTTCAGCGCCAGGTCGCGATCGCCGAGCCGGAACCAGGTTGGACCGCCGAGCTGCGCCAGCGCTTCCATGAAGGCCCAGGTGTCGCCGGCGCGTCCCCAGCCCCGCTCCGGATCGGCGAGTCCGGCGAGCGTATAAACGAGCGTATCCAGGTCCGGGCTCACGTGCAGCCCGAGATGTTCGAAGTCGTCACCGGTGTTCGCGACGACGAGGAGCGAGGCCGGGTCGCGCGCCTGCGCGAATCCATCCACGAGCTTCGCCCCGCCGATGCCTCCGCAGAGCGCGACCAGCGTCGGCTGGGGCCGGGACCTGCCGGCTGCCGCAGTCACCTTCATCGGAAGAGATCTCTCTCTCGCGAGCGTTGCAGCGCTTTCGCGCCGCCGTTGCCCATCAGAGGCGAGATCCCGCGCACGACGGCCGCCGGACGCCCCTCGCTCGCTTCACCCATGACGAGCACCGCGGCCGCCGCGAGGCTGTCCGCAAGCGCGATTTCGGTATGACGCAACCGGCGTCCATAGCGGTCGGCGCGCTCGCGCCAGTCGACGAGTGCCGGAAGACCCGCGGACCCGATGGCGTGACCCACCGTGCCGAGACGCCAGGCGCGGCCGAGACTATCCGAGATAATCACGCCCACGGTGGAGCCGCAGCGTGCCGAGATTCCGCTGCGCAGCGACGCTGCGGACGCATCAGGATCGATCGGCAACAGGAGTACTTCCGCGTCCGGGTCAGCGGAACCGGTATTCGACTGATCGATCCCGGCGTTCGCCAGCACGAGCCCGCGCCGGTCTTCGACGACGATCACATCCCGACCGACGCGCAGCACGCGCACCGCTTCGCGCAGCATCAGTTCGACGATGCGCGCGTCCTTGCCCGTGGCCGTTGCGAGTTCGATGGCGCGCGCCGAAGGGCCAACGTCCGCAAGCCGCGCAAGCCGTCCCTCGGACTTTGACACGATCTTCTGCGCTACCACGAGCACGTCATGATCGCGAAGCGCCACCCCGTTGCGCTCGCAGCCGTCGATGAGCAGCACTGCCAGGTCGTCACCGCGGCGCACCTCGGGAAGGCCGTCGACGCCCGTGATCGCGAGCCGGCTCGGCGAGGTGAAAGGTGTCGTCACGGGTCGCGACCTTCGCGGTCAGCTGCCGAGCACGATGCGAATTCCCGCGCCCTTCGCACCGTACCTGCGGTTGATCTGGATCAGCACCGAGGTCAGCGCCTCGGCGGCTGCGGAGTTGGCAAGCGGTCCCGCATGCCAACCCTTCAGGCCAATCGCCTCCACAAGCCCGATCACGGCATCGCGGGCGGCGACGTCGTCCCCGGTCACCAGCACGTCGGATTCGCCGGCGCGATCATCGAAGAGTTTCTGGGCGGCAATGTTCTGGAATGCCGAGACCACGCGCACTTCAGGGCCGAGCAGCGCCTGGGCTTCGACCGCCGCGCAGCCGGCAGCCGGGAGCTGCACCGTACCTACCTTGGGTGGTCGCAACGGAACCGTGGCATCGACCAGGATCTTGCCGCGCAGTGCCGGTTTCACGGCTTCCAGCGTTGCGCGCTGCGCGGCATAGGGGACGGTG
>JBAVOB010000325.1:0-24417 GCA_049691655.1 Steroidobacteraceae bacterium
GGTCGCAGGCGAGCAGCGGGCAGGGCGCATCGACGTCCGGGATCGGCGCGGCCGCAGCCGTGGGTGGCGATTCCGGCGCTGGGCTCACGGGGCCGCAGACAGGCCTGCTCGCGAAGCGCATCGTGTATTTCGATTTCGACCGCGCGGAGCTGAAGCCGGAAGGTGCCGATATTGTGAGCGCGCACGGGCGCCACCTCGCGAGCAATGTGAATGCGCGAGTTCGACTGGAGGGTCATACCGATGAGCGCGGCACACGCGAGTACAACATCGGTCTTGGCGAGCGCCGCGCGCAGACCGTCCGGCGAGCGCTGATGCTGCAGGGCGCCGCAGCGGCGCAGGTGACAACGGTCAGCTACGGCGAGGAACGCCCGGCCGCGGCGGGTAGCGATGAAGGCGCCTGGGCGCAGAACCGTCGCGTCGAGATCATCTACCTCGCGCCATGAGCCCGCGCTCTGTCGTCGGCGCTACCTGCGCTGCGCTGTTGCTCGGCGCATGCGCGAGCGTGCCCCCGGAGGAAGATCCGGTGCAGATACGACTCGCGGATCTCGACGCGCGGCTCGCACGTATCGAACGCGTGATGACCAACCAGAGCCTCGTCGATCTCGCGCAGCGGCTCGATTCCTTGCAGGGCGACGTGCGGGTCCTCCGTGGCGAACTCGACGAGCTGCAGAACGGCGGGCAGAACGTGCTCAAGCAGCAGCGGGACCTCTATGGCGATCTAGACAAGCGCGTCGCCGCTTTGGAAAACGGGGTGCGGGGTTGGCCACCGACGGGCACGGGGACCACGGTCGCGACCGCGGGGCCGACCGGATCGGGCGAGCAGGCCGGCTACAACCAGGCGTTCGAGGCGCTGAAGACTTCGAACTACCTGGCGGCCATTACAGGGTTCAAGAATTTTCTCGCTGCCTATCCGACCAGCGATCTCGCGAGCAATGCCCAGTACTGGCTGGGCGAGGCATACTACGTCACGCGGGATTTTCCGAACGCCGCTGCGGCCTTCGGGCGCGTCCAGCAGAACTGGCCGCGTTCCCGCAAGGCGGCCGATGCGATGGTGAAGCTCGGCTTTACGCAGGCGGAACTCAAGCGGTTCGCCGCCGCGCGGGTAACCCTGACTCAGGTCGTCGCGCAATATCCTGGTACCGAGGCGGCCAAGCTTGCGGACGACCGTCTGCGCAAGCTCCCACCGCCCTGACGGGGTGCGGCAAGTGTCAGCCACCGTTTCGAGCCGCAGTGCCGCGCTCGCTGCAGGGCGCGTGCCGGAACACTCGCCGGGCCGCCTGAAGATCACCGAGATATTCCTGTCGCTGCAGGGCGAGGCGGACACGGTGGGATTTCCGACCGCCTTCGTTCGTCTCACGGGTTGCCCGTTGCGCTGCCAGTACTGTGATACCGCGTACGCCTTCGAGGGCGGCGACTGGTGGACGCTTGACGAAATCGTCAAGCGAGTGGACGAGCTCGGCGCACGCTACGTCTGCGTGACCGGCGGCGAGCCGCTCGCGCAGAAAAACTCCAAACCGCTGCTCACGCGACTCTGCGATGCGGGCTTTCGTGTGTCGCTCGAGACGAGCGGCGCGCTGCCGATCGGCGACGTCGATCCGCGCGTGGTGCGCGTCGTGGATGTCAAGACGCCCGGCTCCGGCGAGGAGCGGCGCAATCGCTACGAGGACGTCGCGCTGCTGAAGCCGGCCGACCTCGTGAAGTTCGTGCTCTGCGGGCGCGAGGACTACGAATGGAGCCGGGCGAAGGTGGATGAGCTGGATCTCGCGAGCCGCTGCACGGTGCTGTTCTCGCCGAGTCACGAGCAACTCGCGCCGCGCGATCTTGCGGACTGGATCCTGGCCGATCGCCTGCCCGTGCGATTTCAGATTCAGCTCCACAAGATCCTGTGGGGCAACGTGCCGGGCAAGTAGCGATGGCGCCACGCGCGGTGGTGCTCGTCTCGGGCGGTCTCGATTCGGCGATCACGCTCGCCATCGCGCGCAGTGAGGGGTTTGAGTGCTACGCGCTGTCGGTGGACTATGGCCAGCGGCACATCGCCGAACTGGCCGCGGCGGAGCGCGTGGCGCGCGCCGGCGGTGCCGAGGAGCATCGCGTGATGCGCGTGGATCTCGCCGGTATCGGGGGTTCTGCGCTCACCGACCGCTCGGTTGCGGTTCCCGAGGCGCCGACCAACGGAATTCCGGTCACTTACGTCCCGGCACGCAACACGATGCTGCTCGCGCTGTCGCTCGCATGGGCCGAGGTGCTCGGGGCCCGCGATCTGTTCATCGGCGTCAACGCAGTCGATTACTCCGGATATCCGGACTGCCGACCGGAATTCATCGAGGCCTTCCAACGGCTCGCCGCGCGGGCGACCAGGGTCGGCGTCGAAGGTGCGCCATTTCGTGTGCGCGCGCCGCTGGTCCACTGGTCGAAAGCCGAGATCATTCGTGCAGGCGTGCGGCTCGGCGTCGACTATTCGCTCACCGTCTCGTGCTATCAGCTGGACGGGGAGGGGCGTGCCTGCGGCCGCTGCGATTCCTGTCGTCTGCGGCGGGACGGATTCAAGGCCGCGGGCGTGCCGGACCCGACGCGTTATCGGGTATGATCCGCAGCCGCGCGGCCTGCTGGCCGCGACGTTCGTCACTGCATGCGGGCCGTTAGCTCAGTCGGTAGAGCAGCTGGCTTTTAACCAGTTGGTCGCGCGTTCGAATCGCGCACGGCCCACCAAGTCCGCCTGACGTCGATCGGCGCTGTCGACGCGCCTGTCTCCCGTGGTGGCAGTGGGGCGGCCCAGCCGTTTTCGCCGGATGAGAACCACGTCACAGATGTCTGGTACCGGCGTTTGCGGTCGACCTCGATCTGCGACTTACGCGCGGGCTTGACTGGCGCATTACCGCTTAGCATCCCGGCTGTCAGCAATTGCCACGTGACCCGAGCGAGAGGCCGACGTGCGGGATTTCCTGTCAGTCTACCGTCCGGCCCGTCTGTCGCTGACGGCATTCGCCGTACTCCTGTTGGTCTGCGGCGCGGGTTGTTCCGGCTCCGGCGCACCGGCTACTCCGGCAAACATCGCCAAGGAGATCACCCAGTTCAAGATGCTGGGCGTGGACGGCGCGGTGGCAGGCAGCAGCATCGCCGTAACCGTTCCGTACGGTACCGACGTCACCGCGCTGGCACCGACCATCGCGAGTACGGCGAGCGTGATCCCGGCGAGCGGCGTGCCGCAGGATTTCAGCCGCCCCGTCGTGTATACGCTGATCGCGGCCGACGGCAGCACCAAGACCTATACCGTCACCGTAACCGTTGCGCCGAACAGCGCGAAGGAAATCTCGGCCTTCACGATGCTGGGTGTCGACGCCACGGTCGGCGCCAGTGCGATCGCGCTGACCGTTCCGTACGGTACGAGCGTGACCGCGCTCAGTCCGTCGATCACGATTACGGGAGCGAGCGTCTATCCGGCGAGCGGGGCGCCGCAAGATTTCAGCCGCCCGGTCATCTACATGGTGACCGCGGCCGATGGCAGCACTCAGACGTATACGGTCACGGTGAGTGTCGCTCTGAACAGCGCCAAGGACATCACGCGGTTCTCGATCCTGGGAACGGACGCTGCTTTGAGCGGCGATTCGGTCGCGCTGACGGTGCCGTACCGCACCGATCCGAGTGCCCTCACGCCGACCCTCGCGATCACCGGCGCGAGCGTGAGCCCGGCGAGCGGGGTACCGCAGAACTTCACGAGCCCGGTTACCTACACCGTGACGGCGGCCAACGGCAGCACCAAGGCCTACACGGTCACGGTGAGCGTGGCGTTGAACCCCGCCAAGGACATCACGGCGTTCTCGATCCTCGGGATCGCCGCCACGGTCGGGGCCAACACCGTTGCGTTGACGGTGCCGTATGGCACGAGCCTGACCGCGCTCACCCCGACGATTGCGATCACCGGTGCGAGCGTGAGTCCGGCGAGCGGGGTGCCGCAGAACTTCACGAGCCCGGTTACCTACACCGTGACGGCCGCCAACGGCAGCACCAAGGCCTACACGGTCACGGTGAGCGTTGGATTGCCGAGCACGAACAAGCTGATCACGGCGTTTGACGTATCGGGTTGTGGCTCATCCATTTATAACGGCGATCCCAGTGTTGGTACCATCGCGTTGTTTTGTAGCCACTTGAAGGACATGACCGCGATCACGCCAACTATCACAATCACTGGTCAGTCCGTGAGTCCGGCGAGCGGTGCGGCCGTGGATCTAAGTCAGGGCGGTTATTACGAGGTGACTGCGCAGGACTCAAGCGTCAGACCCTACAACGTCGTGCTGTACCCCTTCTAGATAGGTTCGCTCTTTGCGCTCCGAGGCGACTGCAACCGAAGTCCCGGTCGCGCACGTCGAGAACGCCATGCGGCTCACCGCGACAGCAGCGTGCGCCGATGATGCGCTGGTCGTCCCATCTTCGATGCCGCACTGCGGAGCCCGCGCACGACCTACCTAACGACGGGCAACCGCAGCAACCCCTTCGGAGACGGCGTAGACTGGCCTTTCGCGTAGACTACGCGGGCCGGGCCGGCCGCTGGGCCGCCGGACGATCATCGAAGAGCTGGGGGGACTTATGCGGTTTCAGCTCAGTTGCCGGGCATTCTCTCGTACCTCATTTGCCGTCGCTGCCATTGCTTTGCTCGCTCTCGCGGCCTGTGGGACGAGCCAGAAACCATCGCCGCCGCCGGCGGCGGATACCATGCAACGAGGTGCTTAGCTCGTGAACCTGGGTGGCTGCAACGACTGCCATTCGCCCAAAGTTTTTGCCGAGGCTGGTTCGGTGCCGGACGCGACGCGGCTCCTTTCCGGGTCACCGGGGAGCGCGCCGCTGCCCAAGATGCCTGCTGGCGTCATCGGGCCGGATCTAATGGGGCGCGCTCACTACGAACGATATGACCGCGTGGGCGGGCCCGTTGGGCGTGAGTTTCGCGGCGAATCTCACGCCCGACCCGACCCCCCTCAAGGCGTGGACGGCCGACACCTTCATCCAGGCCATGCGTACCGGCAAGCACATGGGCACGGGCCGATCGATCCAACCCCCGCGATGCCCTGGCCGAGTCTCGCGAAGCTTCCCGATGAGGATCTGTGGAGTTGCCCCGCTTCCGTGGACGGGTAGTTTTCTAAATTCTCACTTCCTGTTCTGCCAGTAATCTCCTCTCAAAGTTGTTCGGTGACAAGCGGCCGATCGATGAGTGACGGCGATGCGGGTTGTACCAGCCTTCGATCCACTCGAACAGGGCCATTCTGGCCTCGGCTTTGGACTTGAACCGCCGATGCTTGAGCAGCTCCTTCTCGAGCGAAGCGAACACGCCCTCGGCCATGGCATTGTCGTAGGCATCGCCCACCGTCCCCATGGATGGCATCACGTTCATTTCCTGACAGCGTTTGCCGAACGCGTAGCTCGTATATTGGCAACCGTGGTCCGAGTGGTGAATGACGTTCTTCGGCCTCCGTTGCGCCAGCGCCATGTTCAAGGCATTCAGCATCAGCTCGGTGCGCAAGTGATCCTCGATCGCCCAGCCTACGATCTTGTGCGACCAGACATCCAACACCATCGCCAAGCAGATCGTTCCAGCCCAGGTCGGCACGTACGTCGCGTCAGCAACCCACAGCTGATCCGGACCGTCCGCCTTGAACCGCCGGTTCACCAGGTCCTTGTTCGCGGGCGCAGCGCCATCGGGCGTCGTCGTCACCACGTAGGTCGGCGCCACGATGCTCTTCAGGCCTGCTTCCCGCATCAATCGCGCCACGCGCTTGCGCCCGACGTGCACATCGTGATCGTCCTTCAGCTCGGCATGGATGTTCGGCGAGCCGTAGCGACCTTTGGACCGCCGATAGATCTCATGGATCCGCGCTGCCAAGCCGATGTCGGCGCGTCGACGGGCCGACATCGCCCGATCCTGCCACGCATAAAATCCACTGGCAGAGACTCGAAGCAAGCGGCACATCACCCGTACCGGCTCGGTGGCCTGGTTCGCCTTCACGAATCCGAAGAGCGCTTCGGTGTCGCGGGCTTCTCGTTCGCAAACCAGGCCGCGGCTTTTGACAGGGTCTCGCGCTCTTGCCTCAGCTGGCGGTTCTCGCGCCGCAGTCGAGTCAGTTCCTCCCGTTCAGCACTGGTCAGACCCCCATCGCCTCTGCCGGCATTACGCGCCGCTTGCTTGACCCACTGCCGGATCGACCAACCCGTGACCCCGAACTCCTTCTCCAGCTCGCCATAGCTGCGCCCGGATCGCTGCAGCTCAACCATCTGATGCCGGAACTCTGGCGTGTACCTCGGGAGCTTCTTGACCATCCCTTGACCCTCCTTTTGTGAACATGACGTGTCCACAAAACCGGGTCAACTCCAGAAGCTCATTCACGGGCCTCGCACAGTACTCTCGCCGCGTAACGAACAATGGCACACCGCGACGGCGAGACTCGACTCCCTATGGCGCTTCCCACAAATCTTTAAGTGCACGATCACGGCCGATTCGGCGCGTGATCCTGCGCGGGCGCTCGTGTGCAATGCGCACACGGTTCGATCTCGGCCGCGCGCAACCATCGAGGGAGCGGAACATGCAGCGACAGGCGACGCCTCAGGCGGGGCAGGGCATGACGGAATATCTCATCATCGTCGCGCTAGTGGCGGTCGCGGCGATCGGGCTCTATTCCGCTTTTGGAAAAATCGTTCGTGGGCAGACGGCGGCTGCCGCCAACGCGCTCGCCGGGCACTCTGCGAGCGAATCGCGCAGCGAAGTCAACGACGCCTCCGATGCCGCGACATCGCAGGCTCAGCGCGAGTTCCGGCTCAATAACTTCGATCAAGCCGGAAAGGCGAACTGAAAGGTGCAGCCGAGTTCGCAGGTGCGCTTCACGCCAACAACCGCGCAATGGCCGCGCACGACTCGCCAGGAAGGTCAGGCCATGGCGTTCTTTCTGGTGATGCTCTCGGCGCTGGCAACAACTCTACTCGTCACGTGGCGCGTAGGTGAACTGGTCAATCGCAAGATGCGACTAGTGAATGCGGTGGATGCGGCAGCCTACAGTGGGGCGCTGCTCGAAGCGAGAGCGCTCAATTTCGATGCGTACATGCAACGGGCCATGATCGCGAACGAGTGTGCGATCGCTCAGGCGGTGAGCGCGCGCTCATGGATGGCGATGGTGGTCAAGACGGGCGATAACGCCAATCACGTTGTCCGATTTCTTGGTCCCATCGGGCGGGTTAGCGAGAGTGCGATGCGCCTGATCAAGGGCCTTGCGACCACTACAACCGGCACATTGCTCGGATCCGAAGCGGCGATCGGTGCGTTGAATGCGACGCTCGAAGGCACGGTTAACCTCGTAAAAGCGGCGACGCTCGAGTCGTTGCGGGAGACAGCCGCGCGCACTCTGCGAGCGAACGACGCCGGCATATCCTCCACGGTTGCCGCTGAAGGCATCGCGGCACTGAATGCCGTCTCATGGCTGAACGCAACGGTCAGATACGGTCGGCCGGGCAGACAACGTGAGCGCCTCAAGCAGGTCGTGTTGAACTCGATTGACGGATTCACACGGCGACGCGATGCCGCGGTCGGATTGCTGGGAGGCGGTCTGCTTGAAGCGGGCGGCACAGATCTGCTCGGATATGACGCCTGGCGCGGGCTCGATACCCTGTCCGTTCACATCCCAATCCTGTTCTGGGACGTGGAGGTGCCGTTGGGCTGGGGGGGCGGCCAGGCTGGCAAGGCCGCAGCCCAGCGCGGCTTCCACGGCGGTGCCTATCGGAGTAATCCGCGTTCAGCCCGGCTGGCCGAGCAGACGTTGAGGGGAACAGTCTTCCGACCTTTCAGGGCTACCAATCCTGCATTCCGAGGATTGCCGGGAACACTCGATATCGCGCATCCCACAAGCCGTGACGATGTTCGTGTACTGCACATCGTCGAGGCCGCGCGGTCGGCCGAGAACTCGCAACTCGTGTCCCACTACCCGGCAACACCTGCAGCGATGCGGCTCGACGGGGTAGGCGCCGGCGCACACGCCGGCCTCCCGAACGGAATGCTCTACGCACTCGGCGCAGCCGAAGTTTATTGGGCGCGACCGGTGCCTCGCTCAGACGGCCGACGCGAGTATCCGAGCGTCCTAGCGCCCTACTGGCAGGCGCGCCTAACGCGCGTGCCGGTCTCCGCCTACACGATCTCAATTGCAGAAAATGGATTCGCCCGGCAACAGGATGCGGCGCAGTGAGAGCGAGAACGACGATCGTGACGCGCGGACTCACGCCGGAACTGCGGACTCAGCGCGGGCAGGCGTTGATCGAGTTTGCGGGCATCTCGATCGCGGCGACCTCGCTGTTGTTTGGATTATGGCTCATCGCGCGATACCAGCAGCTAGAGACGGCGGTGGTCGAAGCAAGCCGCTTCGTCGCTCAACAGCGTGCGGCCGTCGGTGATTTCTTCGACGATGCTAGGTCTGCTCGACTGGTGCAGTCCGAATTCCTCAGCGAGCGGCAGTCGCCGCTTGTTGCGACGGCCGACGTCTCCGTGCGAACGACCCGCGCTGCGGCGGAGAGACCGGGCGCCTTTGACAGGACCGTCGACGCGGCGCTCTTCTCGGGATCGTCGTCACCCAGCCTGCCTGCGGTCGATCGGGCGACGCCTTATGTAGCTAACGTGGAAATGCGAGCGACGCGGCCTTTCGGGTTGCCTGCTCCCCTGGATCGCCTCGATGTAACGTTGCGCGCGGCGACCGTTATCAGCACGAACGCCTGGAGCGCCGGTGATCCGTTGCAGGTCGCACGGTACGCGGCACGGTGGGTTCCGACCGCCTCGGCAAGGTCGCTGCGACCGATCCTCGAGACCTTCGGGCGCGTTGCGCGTTTCCTGCCAGTCGATTATCTCCACGAATTGTGCGTAGGCCGCATTGACCCCGAGGTCGTTCCAAGCGACCGGCTCTCGCGAGAGGTATTCGGTGAACGCGGCGACTGGAGCGCTCCATGCTGAGTCGGCGGACAGCCTATGCAACCCTGCTGTTGTTCGCACTGCCCGCGCTAGTCGCTGCCGGGAACGATCCTCGTTCACCGGCGGCGGTGGAGCTCGAGCGCCTGCTGCCCGGGGTGCGCAGCAGCGCCGTCGCCGACATCCTCCGTGTGAATGGTCGTGTGCTGGACATTCGTCAATTCGACTCAGTGCAGCCCGTTGATGCAATCGAACGCCGCGCCAGGGCTATCTGGAACGATGGACGGAAGAATACGGTCGCCGTAACCGAGTCAGAGGATTGGCTGCTCATCGCGGCGGTGCGGGGCGATCGGTTTGCGACGCTGCGACTTCAGGCGTCGCCCGAGGGGACACACGGATTTCTCGTTGAGAGCGATCTCGATGGCGGTCCCGCAATCGACCCGCACAAGCCGATGCGCTTTCCGGTGGGCAGCAAGATCGCGAGCATCGTCGAGTCGACGGACGCCGGGCGCGCTGCAACTCAATGGATGGTTGTGCTGCCCATGCTTGCGGATCCGCTGCGTGAAATGAGCCGCAACGCCTTGAGTGCCGGGTGGCGGCCGACGGGGCTGCACGGATCCATGGCAAGCTTTAGGCGCGGGGATAACGAAATGATCCTTGCGGTGAAACGAACGAACGGCGAGGCACTGGTCATCGTCAACGTGGTCCGGTCAGGATGAAAGTGCGCTGTGTTTCCAACGCACTGGCCGCGGGGCAGACCATGACGGAATACCTTGTCGGCCTACTGCTGGTAGTGCTCGTGCTGATCCTGCCGGTTGGGAATGGCGATTCGGCGGTCGTCCATCTGCTGAAGATCGTGCTGACGCGGCTGCGGACTTTCGGCTTCCTTATTGCACTGCCTTAATGGTTGAGGAGAGATGTCATGGAATGGCGCGTCCGTCGTCTGGACTCTGTGCCGGTGCTCGCCGCTGCCGCGATCGTGTTCGGTGGCCTTTCGTTCTGGGGCGCGAGTCGTTACCTGGCCTTGCGTGTTAGTGCTGAAGAGCAGCGGCTATCGCAGCGCTATCGGAATGAAAAAATCGTGGTCGCAAGCCGTGATCTGCGCGCCGGTGACCTGCTAACCGCGGCAACGGTGGCCTTTCGGGAAATACCGGCGCCATTCGTTGCAAGCGGTTCCGTATCCGTTCGCGACGCAGAATCCGTGCTCGGCCGGACTGTGAGCGTGCCGTTGCGCGCAGGCGACCCGCTGTTCAGCAGCATCCTGGAAAGCAGCGCCGCGCCGGTACTCTCGGCGTCGCTTGCTCAAGGTCTGCGGGCCGTCACGTTCCCAGTGGACGAAGTGAACTCCTTCAACGGATTGCTGGTGCCCGGAGACGTGATCGACCTGCTACTTGCGTCGGATCCCGGCGGAGGTGGATCGCGTTGGGCGGTTCGACCGATCGTGCAGCGAGTGCGCATCATCGCGACCGGCAGGATGATGCGGCATGAAACCCGGCGCGACCCGGGCGGGCACGAGAGCACGGTTGATCGCGAATTCAGTACTGTCACCGCACATGTCAGTCCTGCCGATGCCGCGCGCATTGCGCTTGCAGTCCGTCTCGGCGGGTTGACGGCGATCCTGCGTAATCCGGCTGACACGGCCGTTCTCGACTCGCGGGCAGTGCGGGCGTCGGACTTGCTATCGGGGCGGCGCTCCCAGGGCTACGGCCGCGTCTCGCGATTTGCGGGAGAGTTCGTCGACCTGATCGTTGGCGGTCAGGGCGTTGCGCGTGTGTCCCGTGTCAGGGTCGCACCCGCTGCGATGTCCGCTCCCGCCGGCGAAGGCGGAGGTGTTGGCTAATGCGCTTGGCGATCACGCAGTACGCGGCCCTGTTCGGCCTGCTGCTTGCAGCGTGGGATGCCAGTCCGGCCGGCAGCGATCTGCCGGCACGCGTAGACCTGTTCGCCGGGGACAGCCGCATACTCGAAGCGCATGCAACCCGGATCGCGGTCGGAAACGGCAAGATCGTGTCCGCGGTGACGCTCGAGCGCGGACAGATCCTGCTGCTGGCGGAATCTCCGGGAAACACGACGTTGCGACTGTGGCTACGCGACGGCTCGCAACGACAGGTCTCGATCGTGGTCACTGAGGCCAACGTCGATCTGGTGCTGGAGAACGTCAAGAGCCTCTTGCACGGGACCGAGAATGTATCCGCGAGAATCGCGGGTGGTCGCATCGTGCTCGAGGGCGACATGGTGAGCGACGCCGGACAGCTCCGAGCCGGCGCGGTCGCGGCGCTGTATCCGGGACTGGTCCTCAACTTTGTCGGAAAGGTGGGCTGGGAGCGCATGATTCACCTCGATGTCACCATCGTCGAGTTGCGCCACAACATTGTGCGGGATCTCGGAATCCGCTGGCGTCCGGTCATCAACGGCCCAAATGGCGCACTCGTGGCCGACCTTGCTGTCAACGACACGTTCTCGGGCCGCGCACAGATACCCGGGGATCTCCTGCGGGCGGCGCCCGCGCGAGTTTCGCCGCCGAAAGCATTTCTTGGAATCGCCACCTCGATTGATTCGCAGATCCGGTTACTGGAGCAGCGCGGGGACGCCGTCATCGTCGCCGAGCCACGGCTCAGTTGTCGAAGCGGTGGCACTGCGCGCTTCGTGGCCGGCGGCGAACTTCCAGTTCCCACCACGGATGGACTTGGCTCTCCGAACGTCCAGTTCAGGGACTACGGCATCATTCTCGATGTCAAGCCGATCGCTGACGCAGCCGGAGTCGTCTACGCGAAAGTCGAAACTGAGATTTCGCAAATCGATCCGACGGTTCAGGTGTTAGGCGTCCCAGGGCTTTTGAAGCGTGAATCGCGCGCAGAACTCAATCTCCGCCAGGGTGAGACCCTTGTGCTGGGCGGGCTCGTGAGCCGCAACGAACGGCGCACCCACGATCGACTGCCGGGACTTGGTGCAATGCCCGGGTTCGGTAGCGTGTTCGGGTCGAGATTCAAGAACACGGAGGACACCGATCTCGTTATTTTCATCACGCCGCAAATCATCCAGGGCGCGCCGGCGCCAGGCAACGCGTCAGCCGTGCAGCCGGACCCGGAAGCGCATTCGCTCGAGGCCGCGCGCGCCGAGGCGGCACGGCTCAGACGCCCGCGCACGCAGGCCGGGCATTGATGCGCATGAGCGCCGATCTGGCGCCATGGGCGCGCCCTGTACATGACGCATTGATCAAGGCACTGGACTTACGCCGCAACGACGTCGATCGCCTCTCGGATGAGGCGCTGCGGGTTCTCACGCGCGCAACGCTCGCCAGGATTCTCGACACCTGTGGTCTGCCGGCTCACATCGATCGCGAAATGTTGGGGCAGTTCGTCCTGGCGGAAGCGCTAGGGCTTGGCCCTCTCGAGTCACTCATCGCAGATGAATCTGTGAGTGAAATCATGGTCAATAGGGTCGACGAGGTCTACGTGGAGCGCGCAGGGACGCTCGCGCGCGATATGGTGGCTTTCTCGAGCCCTGCCGCCCTGCGCGGCGTGATCGAGCGGATCGTCATTCCGGTAGGTCGCAGGATCGATGAATCATCGCCAATGGTGGACGCACGTCTGCCGGATGGCTCACGCGTGAACGTCGTCATTCCGCCGCTTGCGCTCAAAGGCCCGGCGATCACGATTCGCAAATTTCCAAGCCAGAAGCTTACCGCGGATCATCTCGTCAGGCGCGGCTCGCTGAGTCGGGCGATGCTGCAGTTCCTTACTTTTTGCGTGCATCAGCGGCGCAACTTGATCGTGTCCGGCGGCACCGGCACCGGAAAGACGACGCTGCTGAACATTCTTGCGACATTGATCCCTGCCGCGGAGCGACTCGTGACCATCGAGGACGCGGCCGAGCTCGCCCTGAGCCACGGCAACCTCGTCTGTCTCGAATCACGCGCGCCCAATCTGGAGGGGCAGGGCGAGGTCACGATTCGCGATCTGGTGCGCAACGCCCTGCGGATGCGGCCTGACCGGATCATCGTCGGCGAGTGCCGCGGCGGCGAGGCGCTCGACATGTTGCAAGCGATGAACACGGGGCATGAAGGTTCGCTGACGACCGCTCATGCAAATTCGCCACGCGACCTGCTGTCGCGCATCGAAGTCATGGTGTTGATGGCCGGCATGGATCTGCCCATCACGGCCGTACGAGAACAGATTGCATCGGCTCTGCACGTGATTGTTCAGCAGGCCCGGTTTCCGTGCGGTACCCGCGTGGTAACGAGAATCGTCGAGGTTACCGGGATCGAATCGGGAATCATTCAGACTCAGGACATTTTCAGATTTGAGCGCACCGGAACTGATCAGGACGGACATGTGACTGGACGATTCCGCAGCACCGGACACATTCCGGCGTTCTACGAAAAGCTGCGCGAGCATGGCGCGCGACCCGAGCTGAGCATATTCGAAGCGGACGGGGAGACGACGTTTCGGTGAGTACCGCGATTGGCATGGGTACCGGGATTGCAGTTGCGCTGCTGTGCTTGCTCGCTGGCCGTGCGGCCCGGACGCTTGCGGCAACATTCGAGACCGAATGGTCGGTGGCGGTGCGCGAGCGCTTCCCCGACTTGTTCCTGTTTATAGATCCCATTCGGTCTGTGCAGATCGCAGTGGTCGTTGTGGTTGCGATCTGCGCCGCAATTCTGATCGTCACCGGGAGTATTTGGGGATCCGCCGCCGCGTTGGGTGCTGCTGCGTTGCTACCGCGAGTACTCGTCGCGATTCTGCGGCGGCGCCGGCTGCGTCGGCTGACGGAGCAGCTGCCCGACGCTCTCGCATCGCTTGCGGCTGTACTGCGCTCGGGCATGGGTCTGACGCAGGCGATCGCCTTGACCGCAGCGCAACAGCCGGTGCCGATTTCGCAGGAACTCGCGCTCGTCATTCGCAAGCAGCGGCTTGGCGTGACGACGGATGCAGCGATGCAGGGACTCGAACAGCGGGTTCCGGTGCCGGAATTCTCGTCGTTCGCGATAGCCGTGCGGGTAGCGCGCGAAGCGGGCGGAAGTCTCGCGGAGTCGCTGGAGCGCCTGGCTGGCACCACGCGACGCAGGCTTACGTTACAGGCGCGTGTCGCAGCCCTGACGTCACAGGGGCGGTTGCAAGGGGTCGTACTGGGCGCCCTGCCCATTCTGCTGGTGGGGGCGCTGAGCGTGATGGAGCCTGCGGCAATGCGACTGCTTTGGACTACGGCCGGCGGGCTCGCGGTCCTGGCGCTGATCGCGGTTCTGGAGACCGCCGGGTTTCTCATGATCCGGGCGGTCGTCGGCATTCGCGTATGAACTGGGGATCTGTCATCGCGCTCGGATTCACCATGGCGCTGCTCGCTGCCGCCAGGCTGTCTGAACGCTTTGGCCGCATCGCTCGCGCCAACCTGCCCGCGCTGACGCCTGCAACGCCACGCGCAGTCCGCGCCATCCGTTATGTGATCGCGCCCATGGTTCCACTGCTCGCGAAGCGCTTGCCGCGGCGTTACCTCGAGAAGCAACGACGGAGGCTGCGCCGCGCTGAACTCGAAGGCGCAATATCGCCGGAAGTCTGGACCACGACCCAGCTGCTCGCGGCAGTGGCTAGCGGATGCGCCCTCGCAACCCTTGCCGCGGTGACACGACAGGGTCTCGGTGCTGTCGCTTTTGCGATCGGTGCGGTTACCGCCTGGTTAGTGCTCGAATCGTGGCTGCGCGATGCCGGACTGAGGACTGTAATGAGCGTGCGGATCGCTTTGCCGGGCCTGCTCGATCTGCTTACGCTCGCGGTGGAGGCCGGTTGCAGCCTGAACGACGCGATTCTTCTGGCCGTTGAGAAATCGCGTGAGGGGCCGCTGCGTCGTGCAATGGAACGGACAATTCTCGATGTGCGCGCCGGGCGATCACGCGCAGCATCACTCGCGGCACTTGGGGAGTGGTTCGATCTGCCGGAAATCTCGGCGCTGGTTTCGGCACTGCGCCAGTCCGACGCGTCGGGAGCCAGCCTCGGCGCGATCCTACGCGCGCAGTCCGAGCAGCGCAGCAACGAGCGCTTCACCAGAGCGGAACGCCTCGCGCTGGAAGCGCCCGTGAAGCTTCTCGTACCGCTCGTCACGTGCATCTTCCCCTGCACCTTTATTGTTCTCGTGTTTCCGGTAGTCGCGAAGATCGTTTACGGTCTTTAGTCTTGACTTTGGAGTAGTCATGCGCCATGCAGTCGCCCTTTGCAATGGTAGGAAGCTTGCCCTGGATGTCCGCATCTGCGAGTCATTTGGAGAACGCGCACGCGGGCTGCGGGGGGTGCTACCGCCTCCTGCGCGCTGTGTGCTCGTGATTAATCCGTGTACTGCGGTGCACACCTTCGGCATGAAATATCCGATCGACGTTGTCTTTTGCCAGGCTGACGGACGGGTGCTGCGAGTCGTCACGCACTTGAAACCGCGTCGGGCGGCGTGGGTACGCCGCGCAGCGTGCGTCTGGGAATTTCGCGCGGGCGTTACCCGCCGGCTTGGTCTCGCGCCGGGCGATCGACTGACGAGCGTCGTGCCGGCGCCTCGGCCGAGCGCTGCGCCGTGGGAACTCAGATGACCGCAGGAGCCGGGCGAGCCGTCGCGCGCCAGCGTGGTGCCACGTTGGTCGAATTTCATGCGGTGATGTTGCTTGCCGCAGTGCCGATTGTCATGGCGACGCTTGAGCTTGGCATGCTGTTCAGTGCGCGCCACGCCCTCGACTACGCAACCTTTGAGGCCGCGCGAACCGGGGCGGTGACGCAGGGCGCGCGGCCGCGAATGCTGATGGCGCTTGCGACAGCACTGGCGCCGCTCCTTGCCCCGCTCAGCACGGGCGACTCGATCGGCAATCCCGCGGCAGTCGTAGCCTCAGCGCGTGCAGCGGCTCTGGCCGAGGTGTTGAACCCCGTCTACACATCACTCGTCGTCGAGACTCCTCGCACAGCCGACTTCGACGCCGTCGGAGTGCGCGCGGTATCGGGTAGCCGCGAAATTCCCAACGACAACCTCAGCTACCGGGTGCGCGCAAGAGGATCTCTCAAGGGCACGGCCCTTGCCGACGCCAACATGTTGGCAATTCGCGTGACATGGTGTCGCCGCCTGCACTTCCCGTTCATCGATGGCGTGCTGATAGCGGCGATGCGATCCGTCGCACCCCAGCACGAACTCTGCTACGCGGCACGTCGTGTGCCGATCACGTCCCGGGCCGTAGTGCAGATGCAGTCCGCCGCGAATGAACGGCTGATCGGCGAGTGACCGGTCGGTCACGCTTCAGTTGGTAGGTTGATCCTGCGGTTCAAGCGCGAGCAAGTCCTCCGGCGTATCGATGTCGATCGCGGCGGACGGGTTTGGAACGCGCAGCACGCGGTCGCTGTGGCGATGAATCAGGAGCTGCGCGCCGCGATCGCCGCGCAGCGCGAGCAGGTCCGGAAAACACCAGCGCGGAAATACCGCCGGCACGCCGATGATGCCGCCGTACTGCGAGACGACGAGACAATCGGGGCGCACCCGCCAGGCGCCGGCGAGGCGCCGGAAATCCTCCACCGTGACCGAGGGCTGATCGGCGAGCGCGATCATCACGCCCGAGCAGCTGCTCGGCAGGCGCGCGACGCCGGTGCGAATCGAGCTCGCCACGCCTTCCTGCCAGTCGCGATTGACGACGACCGAGGCGGGCGTGTGACGCAGCAGCCCCGCCAGGTCCGCGGCGCCCGAACCAAGAACCACCGTGACGCCATGCCCGCCGATCTCCACGGCGCGCGACACTACGCTGTGCAGGATCGGGCGGCCTTCGAGTCGGATTAACTGCTTCGGCGTGCCAAAGCGGCGCGAGGCGCCGGCGGCGAGCACGAGGACATGCAGGGACGGGGATTCTGTTTCCGTGCTCAGCGGAGGCGCTCGTTCGATTGAGGATGGCTGCCCGGCGGCGGGTCAAGGCTAGGCTGTCGGGCGAGGGCTGTCCATGCACCGGCGCTCGTCCGGGTAGCCGCGGTGTTGACGGCAAGTACACGCTCTGCTGCAATCTCGCGTCTCGCAAAGGCGCTAATCGACAGCGTCAGGCCTCCGCCGGCAGCTTGCGGCCGGGGATCCCTTCGGGAGAGCGGTGGCGCGGGAAGTGCGCGGTGGCAGCCGCTGGTTCATTCGACTTCTGGTGGGTGGTTTCATGCCTCGTCGCTACGCTCTTGCTTCGCCTGTGGCATTCGCGGCCCTAGGCCTCGCGGTGACCGCGGCATGGTCGGCCGACGATGGCAGCCGTCTGCAGGAAGTCGTCATCATCGCGCGCAAGTACCAGGAGAATCTCCAGGACGTTCCGCTCAGCATCAGCGCGCTGTCAGCGCCGGAGATCGAGCGGCTCGGCGTCAAGTCCGCCGAGGATGTGGCGAAGCTCGACGCCTCGGTGATTTTCGATCGCGGGTACGGCGCGACGGACAATCGCATTTCGATCCGCGGGCTCTCCCCGACCCGCGGCCGCGCAACCGTGGCGGTGCTGGTGGACGGCATCGACATCTCGAGCGAAAGCGTGTCGTTCGCCGGCGGATCGCTCCTCTCGACGGACCGGCTGCTCGACCTGCAGCGCATCGAAATCGTCAAGGGGCCGCAGAGCGCGCTGTACGGTCGGAGCGCCTTCGCGGGCGCCATTCAATACGTGACGAAGGATCCATCGCAGCAGTTCGAGGGAAATCTGCGCGGCGATCTCGCCGAATACGGGCGTTCCGAGTTGGCGGCCACCGTGTCCGGTCCGATTTCGGAGCGATTCGGCGTGCGCCTGAACGCGGCGACCTGGAACAGCGATGGGACGCACAGCAATTCGATTACGGGCGCGCGGGTCGACGGCGGTGACGGTTGGGGCGCGGCCCTGACGGCCAGGTGGCAGGCGAGCGAGGCGCTCGACGTCAAGACGCGCCTCGAGTACACGAGCGACAACTACGGGCCGGGAGCCACCGCGGCAATCCGGCACAGTGTTGTGCTGAACCGCCCAGCCGACGGTACGATGTGCCTGCCCTCGACGCGCAACGGCGCGCCCTTTACCGGAACAGGTTGCCCTGCGGGGTCGGGGACCAGCCGCGTATACAGCCGCACGATCGGGCCGTTCCCGGGCGGCAATGCTGTCTATGCCTTCCGTGGGACCGTACCGAGGGGAGACCAGCTGACGATCCGCCTGGATCCCAATCCGCTCACCGGCACCGACTACCGCGGAACGGACCGCCAGGTGACCCGCGGCACGGTCGTTGCGACCTGGAAGCTCGGCGCGGGCACGCTCAAGTCGTTCACCGGTTACACGGATGCCGATTTCAGCTTTGACCAGGACGGCGACTTCGATTCGACCGTCGTGAACGGCATCGAGCCGACGGCTCTCGGCGGTCGTGCGGCGCGCTTCGACTTCTCGAACACGACGCGGCAAATCAGCGAAGAGCTGCGGTTCCGATCCGAACTCGCCGGGCCGTTGAACTTTGCCGTCGGCGGTCTCTACTGGAACGAGAAGGTGGATCAGCCCCAACGCTCGATCACCATCTTCTGCCTGCCCGCGCTGCCCGCGAACGCGTTCGGTAACTTCCTGCCGATTCCGGCGGCCTGCGGCAGCTTCTCGCCGAACCGGGTGCTCGGACAGATGCGGGCGCCCTCGCGGCCAAATGGGCGCGACACCGATCACAAGTCGGTGTACGGGTTGCTCGAATTCAGGTTCGCGAGTATCTGGAAGGCCTCGGCGGAAGCGCGTTACTCGGACGAGACAGAAGACGTGCGTGGCGTCAATTGCTCGCCGTCGCTCACGCTGCCCGCCGGGTCGCTCGGTCCTGGCAGTCCGCCAGTATTCTGCAATGATCCGACGCTGCCGGGCTCGCAGGTTTTCGGTCCGTCGATCAATTTTCTCTATTCGTATTTCGGAACGCTGCAGTACTTCGCGCCCGGCGCTCCGGCCACGCCCGGAATCGGAGTGCAGCAGGCGCCTGGCGTGCCCGTGGCGATCCGGACTTCGCACCAGTTCACGACTCCGAAATTCACGCTGGAGGCCAAGCCGAACGAGAACATGCTGTTCTACGTGAGTGCCGCCAGGGCGGTGAAGCCGGGTGGGGTGTCAACCGTGACGACCGGTACCTGGCAGGACGCGGACTATTCGCTCCTCGTGAATCCGGCCGATCCAAATCCCTACGCGGAGTTCACCTACAAGGACGAGAAGCTCACCGAGTACGAACTCGGTGCGAAGCTCGACCTGTTCGGCAGTCGCCTGCGATTGAATCCGACGGTCTTCGAAGAGGACTACAAGGACAAGCAGGCGAGCGCTCAGCTCGTGACGCCGAGCGGCGCCTCGGTCGGGCGGATCATCAATGCCGGCAAGGCGAAAATCCGCGGCATCGAGCTCGATCTTGCATATGAGCCTACTGACAACCTGGCGTTCGGTCTCAACTACACCTACCTGGATGCAAAATTCACGGACTTTCCGCTGGTCTCCTCTTCGCCAACGGATGCGGCGCGCGTCGGCAGCTGCCCGCGTCTGTCAGGCGATGTCAGCGATGCGCGGGTGTGCCACTTCAATCTCAAGGGCAACAGGATCGAGCGGGCACCCGAGCATTCTCTCGTCGTTTCGGGCCGTTACGAGCGGCCCCTCTCGTTTGGAACTTCGGGCGCCCGGTGGTTCATCGAGAGCGATGTGCAGACGCAGGGCGAGCGCTATCTCGACATTTTCAATACGGTCAAGCTCGACGACTACGTGATTGCAGATCTGCGCGTGGGCGTGACCGGCCCGCGTTGGGAGGCATTGCTCTACGTCGACAACCTGTTCGACAACAAGACGGTCTTGACGGCCAATGGTAGCCCCGGCGACGTGGACCAGGCGCTATCGGACCCCTTCAATTTCTCTCCGGCGGACACGATCAGCGCGACGCTACCTGATCCGCGCATCATCGGGCTGCGCGTCAACTTCCGGCTGGGCGGCAACCGGTGACCGGGTCGCGCGGAGCTGCGTCCTTGATGGATATTGCTTTGAGAAAACCGTTGAGGTATTAGTCGTAAATCTCTGTTTAAAAAACATATTACTACTTCACGAATGCATTGACAGCCTCGCGAAATCGCGTGGACGATGCGCTTCATGGCGCGGACGGACATCGGGAGCGATGCGGCGAGTTCCGTCGCCAGCGCGTCTGCTTCAGCGGCGAGCTGCTCGCGAGCCACGACGCGTTTGACGAGACCCCATGAGAGCGCTTCCCGCGCACTGACGCGCCGGCCGCTGACGAGCATTTCCTTCGCGCGTGCCGTGCCAATCAGATCGACCACGCGGAGCGTATCGGCGAGGCTGTAGACCAAGCCGAATTTCGCGGGCGGCTGCGAGAAGAAGCTATCCGGCGTCGCGATCCGCACATCTCAGGCGACGGCAAGCCCGCAGCCCCCGCCGGTGCATGCGCCGCGAATCAGGCCAATCGTGGGGCGCTCGAGGCGCCACCACGCTTCCTGCGCATCCTGAACCGCTTGCTGGAACACTTGCAATCGTGTCGGTTCGGCGAGCAGCGCCTGCATCTGCGCGATGTCTGCTCCCGCGCTGAACGTTTCGCGCCCGACACCGCATTGCGCCGATCGGAGCGATCCAGCGTGACGCGGGCAAGCGGCACTTCGTACTCGACGCGCAGGCGAGTCATGCATGCTCCTCGATCTCGGCGGCGATGCGCAGCATCTCGCGGTCGCTACCGGCCGGTCCGACCAGCTGGATGCCGACCGGTAGCCCGCTGCCGCGCGGCGCTGGAACCGACACCGCAGGCAATCCACACGCGCTGGCGATGCAGGTGAGATCGGCGGACGTCTTCGGAGTCGGGCCGCCTAGCGGAAACGCGACATCAGGCGTGGTCGGCATCGCGAGCGCGGCCATCCGTCGAAGCGTATCGAACACGATCGCATAGAGCGTGGCGACGCAGCGTTCGTAGCGCTCGAGATCGGCGCTGGTGCGGCCCGCCCCGAATTGCAACAGCGCAAGCAGGGCAGGCGAAAAGGACTGCGGTGCGGTTGCCATGCGAGAGCGATGCCGTCGCGCCTGTTCCACCTCGCAGAGCGTGAAGATGGCGCGCCGCACCGCCAGCAGATTCCATCCGGTCGCATCCACCGGCACGAGTTCGTGGCCGCGCTCCCTCAGCCGCGCGATCCCGTGGTTATAGCCCGCAATCACCGCGGTATCGGGTTCGAGCGTGTCGAACCCGATGAGATAGCCGATCCTCGTCGCGGTTCGGTGCGCACCCGGCGCCGCGAGCTGCACGGGAAACGAGACGGGACAGGCCGGGTCGTGCGCGACGAGCGCATCGAGCGCGACGCCCAGATCGCGAACGCTGCGCGCCATGGGGCCGATGTGGTCGAAACGGTGGTGGTTCGGCAGGGCGCCGCGCACGGAGATGGCGCCAAACGTCGGCTTGAGCGCCGCAACGCCGCAATACGCTGCCGGAATTCGGACGGACCCGATCGTGTCGGTGCCGACCGCCCAGGCGCAGAAGCCGGCGGCGAGGGCGGCCGCGTTGCCTCCGCTCGACCCACCCGCACTGCAACCTGGTGCGCGCGGGTTCTGCGTGTTGCCATACCAGGGATTCATGGTCGTGGCGCCAAGGCCGCCCTCGTCCATGTTCGTCAGTCCGAGCAGCACCGCGCCCGCCGCGCGCAGCCGCTCGATGACGAACGCGTCGTCCGTCGCGACGGCGTCGCGCAGGAAACCATAGCCGCCCGTATGTGGCCAGCCCCGCACCGCGAGATTCGCCTTGACCGCGACGGGCAGGCCGTCGATGACGCTGGTCACGGAGCCTCGCCCGCGGCGGTCGTCCGATGCGGCGGCCTGCGCGAGTGCGCCATCGCGGTCGACGTGCGTAAAAGCATGGACGCCCGCATCGTGGCGCGCGATTTCGGCGAGGCACGCGTTGGTGAGCTCGACGGCCGACAGCTTGCCCTGCGCGATCTGCGCGGCGAGCGAACTGGCGTCCTGCCCGGGCCGTATCACAGGCTCCATGCGTAAAACGTCCAGTCGAGCACGCGCGATTCGTCGCCGCCCGTCGCGCGCGTCGCGAAGGTTTCGCACCGCAGCTTGAGCAGCGCCCCCCCGAGGGCAGGCCGGTGCGTTCGAGTACTTCGACTTCGGTGCGCAGCTGGTCGTTCTCGAGCACCGGTGCCGTGTGGTCGCAGCGCTCCCACGCCACCATCGTCAGCAGGTCGGGCAGGGCGCGGGTCACCTGCGCGAAGGCCATCGAAATGGTATGCCCACCATAGACGAGGCGCTCGCCAAGGTACGAAAGCGCGGCATCGGTGTGGGCCATTGCCATGTTCAGCGTCAGCCGAGCGAACTCTGGCGCGGCGGTGACAGTGTCGCGAGCTGCGATGCGCAGCCGTGCTCCAGGAGCGGCCGCAGTGGCCACGCCCTTCGAGGCCCGGAAGTCGACGACGTTCCAGCGAGAGAGCGCCGCGAGCAACGCCACACGCGACGGTGCGTTGCCGATCCGACCGAGGTCGTCGGCAGCCCCCGTCGCGGCGTCTGCATCCCGGCACGGAATCATCGGACAGCGCCAGAAGTGCAGCACACGTTCGCCGCGCTGGTTCGTAGTCGTGGCCTCGAGCAGCAGTCCGCGGTAGATAGAGATTTGCCTTCACGCGCTGCGTCGCCCAGGTGGTCTGGCCGATGGCCGCATTGATAACGAGTAAAGGGTCGGCGAGCGGCGCCTCGCAACCCGTGACCGCGCGGCCGGCCGCGTGATCGAGCGGCAGGCGCAACCGGTCGCCGAACAGTCCGCCATAGACAGCCGCATGACCGGCAGTCAGCGTGATTGGCGGAGCGTCGAACTCGAGCCCGCAATAAAGATCCTCGAACCACGGGCCGCTCACGTCGATCATGCTGTGCCGCTCACACGGTCGCGCTGAACGGGCGACCGTCGCGCGACTCGAGCGCCGCGCTCACTTCCGCAACGATCGCCACGGCGATCGCCTCGGGCGTATGCGCGCCGATGTCGAGCCCGATCGGAGCCCGCAATCGGTTGCGCAGCTGCCCGGCGGCTGCGCCGAGATCGCGCAGCAGGCGCTCGCGCCGGGCGGCGGGCCCGAGCAGGCCGACGTAAGGAATGCGGGATACGGCGAGTCGCCGCAGATAGTGCAGGTCCGATTCGAGATGGTGGCTCATGACGATTGCGGCGACGAATGCATCCGGAGTCTCAGTCGCATCGAACGTCTCTGGTCTGGCACAGACGACTCGCCGCGCCCGTGGGAAGCGCGCGGCCTCGGCATAGACAGGCCGATGATCGACGACAACGACGTGCCAACCCATCATGGCCGCCAGATCCACGACTGGGACTGCGTCGGGCCCGCCGCCGAGCACTAGGATGCGCGGTGGCAGCACCAGCGGCGAGATGAACGCGCGCAGGCCCGCCGACGCTTCGATGAACCAGGACACCTGCGATTCGTCCGCGGCGCGCGCTGTTCGCTCATCGAGGCGCCGCAAAACCGACGTTTTCTCTCCTCCCGTGCCGATGCTGGCGTTGGCCGACGCGACCAGGCTGCTCCCGACCGGCAGGGCCTCGAGGGCCGACTCCACGACGATCGCGAGCGCGTCCGGTCGCCGCGCCTGGAGCGAGTCGGCGAGGCGCGTGAACGGCTGCCAGCCCTGTGCCGCCCCGACGCGCTGCATGATGATGTCCATGGCCCCTTCGCAACCCGAACCGAGGCCGAACACCGGATCATCCGTATCGCGCATGTCGTAGCGCACGCGCTGCGGGCGGCCGGAGCTGAGTATCTCGCGCGCATGCTCGCGCAGATCCCCTTCGAGACAACCGCCCGACAGCAGGCCCGCGAATTCCCCGTCGAGCGCGATCAGCATCTGCGCCCCGGCCTTGCGGTAGGTCGAGCCGGCAGTGCCGAGCACGGTCGCCAGCACGATGTCGTGGTCCGCTGCGCGTTCACGCTCGAACAAGGGCAGCAGTCGGTGCAGGGATGATTCCATTCGCCGCGATTATGCCATCGCACCGCAAGCTCCGGCGCTGCGCGCGCGACCATTCTCTGGAGCGTTGTCTTCGCGCACGCTTGCGGCTCTAATAGCCTCGATGTCAGCACTACCAGGAACAGTGAGGCTGTTGGCGCTGCCGTTGTCCGCGGTAGCCCTTCTGGCCTCGTGCGCTCGCGGATCCGGTGACCCGGTGCTGGTCGGTACGCTGGAGCGCGATCGCATCGAGCTGGCGGCGCAGGGGTCGGATCCGATCGTTGCGATCGAGATCAAGGAGGGTGATCACGTGCGCGCGGGGCAGGTGCTCGTGAGACAGGAGTCTCTCGCCGCCGATGCCCGCGTTGCTGAGGCGCGCGCGACAGCGGAGCAGGCGCGTCAACGGCTCGCCGAGCTCGTCACCGGTCCGCGCGTGGAGGACATACTCGGTGCCAAGGCTCGCGTGTCGTCGGCGCAGGCAGCGCTGGTGCGCGACGAGGCGGATCTGGTGCGTGCCCAGGATCCGGTGAAGTCGCGACTCGTGAGCCCGGCGCAGTTCGATGCGGCGCGCGCGGCGCGTGAT
>JBAVOB010000326.1:0-1744 GCA_049691655.1 Steroidobacteraceae bacterium
GTTATCGTTGGCTCGCAGGTGGTTGGCAATTGCCGTTCTGTTGGTCTTGTCCTGTTGTGCATTGGCATCAGACATAAGAGCAGCCAATAATACGAGGCCGATCAAGAGAGCTTTTGGCCGGACCCAATCTGCGTGACGACCAATCATATCGGAAACGCCTCAAGGCTTGTTCTGGGTTAACTTTTCTAGCTGCCTCCATATAGAGATGGTAGGTAATTGCTCACCCCATGCGACGGTTTGACTCGGGCTGCGGGCGTTGAGGGGATCGTCAGGGTCTGATTCAAGCTCGGGATGCCACCCGAGACACTCGATTCGCTCGACAAGGACAGCCTGAAGCCGCTGGTGCTTCGGTTGCTCGCGCAGAACGGCGAGCTGATCGAGCAGGTCAAGCAACTCCTGGCGCGCATTGCCGAACTCGAGGCCCGCTCCGGACAACCTCCCCAGACCCCGCCAAAGACGCCGACGAACTCGTCGCTGCCCCCCTCCAAGGGGCAGAAGGCCAACGTCGCCGAGCCGGAGCCAGCGGAGAAAAAGAAACGCAAGGGCCGGCCGGGTGTCGCGCGCGAGCTGTGCCCGAGCCCCGACGCGACGCGCGACATCTATGCCGAGCGCTGCGCTTGCGGCGCGGCCGTGTCGCTTGCCGATCAAGTCCTCGCGCACGCTTACGATCATATCGACATGCCGCCGATCAAGCCCGTCACGACGCGCGTCAATCTGCATCGCGCCACCTGCCCGTGCTGCGCCAAGCGCGTCACCGCCAAGCCGCCCACCGATATGCCGGCCGGCAGCCCGTTCGGGCCCGGCATCGTCGCGACGGTGGCCTACCTGCACGGCTGCCACATGGTCAGCTACTCCAGGCTGACCGAGGTGCTCGACGGTCTGCTCGGATTGAAGCTGTCCGAGGGCGCCATCGCCAACATGCTCGCCCGCTCGGCCGGGCCGTTCGCCGCCGCCGCCGACAAGATCGCCGAGACGGTCCGCAAAGCCGATGTGATCGCCAGCGACGAAACCTCGGCCCGCGTGTGCGGCAAGACCTGGTGGCAGTGGGTGTTCGGATCAGCCACCGCCGTCTACCACATCATCGCGCCGACGCGCGGCAAGGTTGTTCCCTCCGAGTTCCTGGGCGAGGCCCGACCGGCGGTGTGGATCTCAGACCGCCTCGCGGCGCAATGCAAGCACGCCACCGCGCACCAGTTCTGCCTGGCCCATCTGATCCGCGATGCCCAATACGCCATCGACGCCGGCGATCACGTCTTCGCGCCCGGCTTCAAGCGCTTCCTGCAAAAGGCCTGCGCCATCGGGCGCCGCCGCGCGGACCTGGCCGACGCCACGATCAAGACATATGCGCGCGAATTGCGCGCCGAACTCGACCGTTTGCTGGCGCTGAAGCCCGCCAACCGCGCCGGCAACGATCTGCGTTGCGCGATCTCGGTCACCGCCCGCGACAAGCTGCTGGTCTTCCTGACGCGGCGCGATGTCGAGCCGACCAACAACGCCTCCGAGCAGGCGCTGCGCATGTCGGTCGTCTTCCGCCGGGTCACCAACGGCTTCCGCTCTGTCTGGGGCGCGAAGGTCTACGCCGACCAGCGCTCCATTGTCGCCACCGGCCGCCTCGCCGGCCGCAGCCCGCTCATCAGCTTGCGCGCCGCCCTCGCCTGACCGCTGAAAACGCGCTCATACGGGTGAGCAATTACGATGCTGAGCGAAAGAGCTTTCTTGATAATGTCATCGACGAGTGGGTCAA
>JBAVOB010000327.1:0-2930 GCA_049691655.1 Steroidobacteraceae bacterium
CTGCAATGCGCAGCAAGGATCGAGCCCCGCCCCGGTGCGTCTGGAAAGAGGTGCGATTGTGGCAAGCGCGGCCGGCTGGTCCAGCCTTCCATGCCGTCCCAGAAACTCCCGCCGATCGCCCGTCCACTCGGTCTGCCGGCCGGCGAGATCGGCAAAGGCCACGCGCGTGCCAAAAACGGTGTTCCATGGATTGCGCGCGAACATCGCGCCGGTCTCGGAATCGATTTCGGTCACGATGAAGGGCGCTGAAGCTGCGCGCGTCAGACCGAGCACCCACTCAACATAGGCCGTCACGGACAGTCGCCGGCTGCGCCGCGATCGATTGCTCACCTTCAGTCGGCAGATCTTGATGGGATCGGCGAGCGGCACATACACCAGCAGGTCGAGCGCGATGCCGTGCGCGCTGTGCTCGAAGCGACTGTATCCCTGGCCGTGACGAACAACATACGGACCGGAAGCATCCCGGATCGGTGCAGCGGTCGGTCCCCACAGCTCGCCGGTTTCTTCGTCGCGAACATAGAGGACTTCACCCGGGCGATCGCTCACCGGATCGTTCGACCACTGGGTCAGTTGATTCTCGCGGCTGTTCGCCGACCAGGTGTAACCGCCGCCTTCGACCGCTACCTGAAATCCAAACAGGGGGTTGGCGACCACGTTGATCCACGGCGCCGGCGTCGACTGTCCTGCATCGAGATAGGTGACGTACTCGCGCCCATCGGCCGCAAACCCGCCGAGGCCGTTGAAGAATTCGAGCTTGTGCCCCGTCGCGACGCGGGCCTGCGCGTCGGCGCGCAGCCTGTTGTGGCGCGGTGCCGCGTGAGCGCCCGGCGACTCCGCCCGATGCTCAAGCTGGTCCGCAAGGTCTCCCCGTTGCCCGACGAAAACGACGCGTGCAACGGAGGACAGCACGGCGCGGGTTGCGGCGGCGATCAAATCCGTGCGCAACACGAACGCCGAGCCCTTCGCGCTGTCGGTCCCGATCCTGGGCCGGGACTGGCTCATGCGGACCAGCGTCTCGACGGCGACCTGCAGGTCCTGCACGTAGGAAGACGCCCGGTCGTTCAGGATCACCAGATCGACCGCCAGCTGCTTCAGCCGCCAGTACTCGTGTGCCCGTAATAGCTGGCGCACGGCGCCGATGTCCTCGAGCTCGTCGATCTTGAGCAGCACGATCGGCAGATCGCCCGAGATCGCATGCGCCCAGAGTGTCGCCTGCGCGCCGCCGCCGCGCTCAATCGTCCCGGAGGACGGTCGCATCGATGCGCTCGCGTAGAGCACGTGTCCCGCCAGACGCTGGAACAGATTCGCTTCTTCGCGCGTGATGCCGAGATGACGCAACTGCACCTGGGCCTGCGTCCAGGCGAGAGTGGCCGCGCGCACGAAGGCACTGGCGTCGTGCTGCTTGTCGATGAGGTCGAGTATGCCGGCGCGAGAGGACGCAACTCCCGTCCAGAACGCCAGGTGCACGCCGGCGCCTGGCGGAATCCGCACGCGACAGCGCAGCGCGAAGACCGGATCGAGGACCACACCCACGGTGTTGGATAGGCGCCGCCCATCCATGACGGCGATCGGCTCATGGACCTCGCGCCCACGGCCGAGAAACCGTGCGCGGTCGGTTTCGAACTCGAGCCGCCCCAGCACTTCGCCCTCGACGACGACGTGGTGCGCCGCCCAGACCTCCGGCTCATCCGGCGAGCGTCGTCGCCGTGTCGCCAGCAGCGCCCCGGCTTTCGCTACGTATTCGGTCTGCACAAAGAGCTTCGAGAATGCCTGATGCGCCGTGTCGGCCGCCGGTGGCGCGAGCACCAGCTCGCAATAAGAGGTGACGTCGATCTCGCGCACGCTCTGGCCCATGTTGGCGATTGAGACGCGGCGGACTTCTGCATCGTCCTCGGGCGACACGACTACCTGCAGCGTCGTCGTGATCGTGCCGTCGCGGCGGATGAACTCCGCGCGGTCCTCGGTGAACGTGACGTCGTAGCTGTCGGGCTCGACGCCGCTCGGCTGATACCCGGCGGACCAGACGGTTCCGTCGTCGACATCGCGCAGGTATATGTAGCTGCCGGCGTCATCGCGCGTCAGGTCTTCGCGCCAGCGCGTCAACCCCAGGTCCCGCCAGCGACTGTAGCCGGAACCCGCGCCTGTGAGCATGACCGCATAGCGGCCGTTCGAGAGCAGATGAGTCTGGGGAGTGGCAGCGTGCGGAGTGCGCAGCCGGCCGACTTCCGGAAGCGGCGCACTCGCGATGCGCGGCGCCGCGAACACTTCCTCGGCTCGCGGGTGAGCGATGGAAACGTCGCGCGGCGTGCGCTCCTGCAACAGGAGCTCGGTCGCCTGCACGCTCGCCTCGGCGTGAAAGCGCGCGCGCATCCTGCCATCGAAGAGGACGTTGGCGATCGCCACGATCGTCATGCCCTGATGATGGGCCATGAAGGCCCGCACGATGGCGAGCGCCGCGCCTTTCGGCAAGCGCGAGCGCGTGTAGTCGAGCGCCTCGTAGAAGCCGTAACGTCCAAGCGCCCCGATCGCAGCGAGGCGCGCGAAATTGACGGTCGCCGCCTGCGGATCGACCATAGCGGCGAGTGCCGTCGCGTAGGGTGCGACCACCACGTTCTCGCTCAAGCCCCGCTTCAGTCCGAGGCCGGGCACGCCGAAGTTCGAATACTGGTAGGTGAATTCGAGATCGCGCGCGCTGTAGGCGGACTCGGAGATCCCCCAGGGAACGCCGAGCGAGCTGCCGTAGCCGATCTGCCGGCGCACGATCAGGCGGTTCGTCTGGTCGAGCAGGCTCCCGGCGGGTGCGCGCATGACGAGCGACGGCATCAGGTACTCGAACATCGATCCCGACCAGGAAATGAGCGCCGCACCGTGCCCAATCGGCGTCACCGGCCGCCCGAGGTGAAACCAGTGACGCGTCATGACGTCGTTCT